>CANPYU010000008.1 GCA_947588665.1 uncultured Bacilli bacterium
TTGTAAGAACTAAAATTCACAATAAAGAAAAAAATGTTCTTCATCCAGCTTATCAAGTATTATCTTATGCTGAACTATTAAAAAGTTATAATTTAACCATTGAAAAAGAACATACTAATGTCATACCAACTGTATATTTACATAATTATGATTTAAATATTTATGATCCAATCTTAAATATTAAATATAAACCTTATTATCGTAAAGTAAATATGTTTGGCCGCAATGAAGCATTAGAATTTAAAGAATTAATTTCCAGTAATATAAAATATGGGGATAACTTAAGTATTATTAACAAAATTGATCTAAGTGAAATAAAACCAACTAAAAAACTATTAAAAGAAATAATAAATATGACTAAAGGCCAAAAAGTATTTAATTTATTAGATGAACAAAAAGTAATCATGGAAAATATTATTACTTTAGCTCATCAATCTTTTATTGAAAATAAAAAACAAACAATTATTATTAAAGGAGGTCCCGGGACAGGTAAATCCATACTAGCCATCAATGCTTTAGGAGAACTATTATCTATTGGCTTAATGGGTGCTTATGTATCTAAAAATATGGCTCCAAGAAAAGTTTATAAAAATATGATAATTAATAATTCTAATGAAGTAAGTATTAATGAATTATTTAAAAGTTCTGGTTATTTTTTTCGTGATAAGCCTAATAAATATGATTTTTTACTAGTTGATGAAGCTCATCGCTTGCAAGAAAAATCTGGTCTTCATAATAATCTAGGTGAAAATCAAATTAAAGAAATTATTAATGCTAGTAAACTAAGTGTCTTTTTTATCGATGAAAAACAAGCAATCACCCTAAAAGATATTGGTACTATTAAAAACATTGAGTATTATGCTAAAATGTTAAAATCTAAAATAAGTACTTATGAATTAATAAGCCAGTTTCGGTGTAATGGCAGTGATAATTACTTAGATTTTATTGAAGCCTTACTTTATAACAAAAAAGAAAAACCAAAATTTAATTTTGATTTTCAAGTTATTGATACTCCAAAAGAATTAAAAGACTTAATAACAAAGAAAAACACCACCAATAATGCTCGCCTGGTCGCTGGTTTTTGTTGGCCTCGAAAAGTCTCTACTGCCGATAATCAAAATTATCATGATATTAAAATTGATGATTTTTCTATGAGTTGGAATTTAAAACATGGTACTCCTTTTGCCATAAGAGAAAATGCCATAAATGAAATTGGCTGTATTTATAATGTTCAAGGCCTCGAATTTGATTATATTGGAGTAATAATAGGTCCCGACTTAAAATATCAAAATGGTAAAATAACAACCGATTATAAAGCTCGTTCTAATACTGAAAAATCTTTATATGGCCTGCAAACCAAAATAAAAGAAGACAAAGAAAATAAAGAATATTATGAAAATCTTGCCGATACTTTAATTAGAAATACTTATCGCGTATTACTAACAAGAGGTATAAAAGGCTGCTATGTCTATGCTTGTGATGAAAAATTACAACAATATTTAAAAAAGATGCAATCACATAAATTACATCTTAATACTTAAAACCAATAGTTTATTACAATATCCCTATAATAAACTTAATACTTTAATTTATAACTTGCATCCATCATTTCACTAGTTGGAATAAATCCAGGTTTCGCGGCAATTACATCCGGTATTCTATTTGCTATATCTGCACAAGTAAGTCTAACTGTATCAGGTTTATTTATTACCACTGTTGTATCTGGTTCACCATATATTGTCCATTCATTAGTATCATAATCATCTTTACCATAAACTTTTCCAACAGATTCAGCTTCAATTGTAATTCCTTCTTCTGTCTCAAGAATTGCTACTGCTCTCATGCCTGTTGCATCTCCTGCTTTAATATCCATTTTTAAAGTTTCACTATGAATTTCTTCTTCACTGGTAGTAGGAATAGTTTCACTACGCATTTTTTTAGGAGTTAAATGAAGTTTATCAGCAAGCCATCCTACTGTATTCCACATATAAGAAGGCATAAACTCTCTTCTATTAATTATTTTTTCTCTTTCTTGTTCACTTATTTTATCTACAATAGCAATTTTCTCATCAAACTCATCCCTTGTAAGCCCTGCTCCATGGACCTTTGCTAAAGCAATACCATAATCTTCAACATTATATGAACTACTACCTTTAATTTTGGTAATATTATGAGTTGAACCTGCAATAGAAGTAATCATATTACCCCAAAAAATATCTTGATACCCACATCCTGTAATCGTAACATTATTGGCTTTTGCAAGCACATCAAGTTCATGATATAATGTTGGATTAGAATTTTTAGCATAAAAACACTCTTCCGAAGTAGTAATGACATTAACTCCATTAGTAACACAACATCTTATTTCATTACCAACATCATTTAAATAACTCATTGTTGCAATGACGGCAATATCAGGTTTAACTTCTTTAAGTAAATCATCTAACTTAGAAATATCATTGATGGTAACACCTCTTTTTTCACTCCCAATAATAACTCCAATATCTTCCCCAATAACATCTGGATTAATATCCACTGCCCCTACAATATTACCCCCTAGATTATAAATATATTCCATAATATATTTACTCATTTTGCCACATCCAATTTGCATTACTTTAATTTGTTTCATTTAAATCAACTCCTTCTTCTCTAATCATATCCGCAAATTCTACTTTAAATCTTTCTATTTCTTTTAATTTAGCATCTTCATATATATTTTTAGCATTACAAATAGCTTTATAAAAATGTTTTAAACTAACTTCTTTTGTATTATCATATAAAGCAAAAGTAAAAGCATTAGCAACTATAGTTAAACAAATATCAGGATATCTTGAGGCAATTTCATACACTCTTTTATATTCATCAGTCATATCCACAATAAATCGCATAATCTTTTCTTTAATAAAATCAGTGTAATTGCACTTAACTCCAATTTGTCTTTCAAGCTTTGGTAAAGTACCCATTAATATTTGGACAGTTGTATCTTTATCAGCTTCTACTACTTCAATCTTTTGAAATCTTCTTAAAAATGCTCTATCCCTTAAAATATAATGTTCGTATTCTTCAGTAGTAGTAGATCCAATCATTTTTATTGTACCTCTATCAAGTCCTGCTTTTAACATATTAGCAAAATCCATTCCCCCTTCTTTATTAACTAAAAGATGGGTTTCATCAATAAAAACTATAACATTATCTTTACCCGCTAATTCTTTAACTAATAAATCTATTCTATTTTCACTAGTTCCATTAATATCAGTACTTCCAATTAAACTACTAATATTTATTTTAATAATTTGATAATTAAGCAAAACATCTGGCACATAACCTTTAATAATTCGGTATGCTAAACCTTCCACAATCGCCGTTTTACCAATTCCTGGCTTACCTACTAATAAAGCACTTTTCTCTGGTGTAAGTAAAGTAAGTATCATTTGTTTAATCTCATTTTCTCTTCCAATCGCTGGGTCAGTTATATATTCTTTTTCTGTTAAATTCTCTCCATAACGTTCCAACATACTAATCTCATTCATAATAAATTCCTTTCTATATTCCATCTATCTATATTATAACATAAAAGAGTCCATTTAAAAATAAAAAAGCAAAGCAGTTATTACTTTACTTTTACCATTTCTTTAATCCAAAGCCCATGCAAGTTACAATAATCTAAAGCTTCTCTAACTTCTTCATCTTTTTCCAATTTAAAATTTGCTTGAGCTTCCATATTAGGTTTTAATTCTACTTTTTTAATATCTTTATCTGTAACTAAATAAATCCATTTGATATAATGAGCCTCTTCCATCGGATGAGCAACTTCACCCACTCTTACCACAACTTCATCATTAGTAATATCTATAACTGGAACATGTTTTTCCCTCGCAGCATCCACACTGTTAGGTAAAATTTTAACCATAGCTTCTCCACAACAAGTCTTATTTTCTTCTTCCATAGTTATATTTCCACACTTTTTACATATTAAATATTCTTTCATTTTTATCACCAATCTTATTTTATCAAATATTATTATTTAAATCTATCTTTTATAAATATTTTCCTGAATTTGCTCTAAACCTAATTTATCAGTATAACTAATATTAACTAATTTAGCTTCTCTAAAAATATCTTCAATATCATCTTGCTCAAAATCATCACTTAATAAATCTAAATTAACTTCAAAAGTAAATTCATAATTCTTATCAGCTTCTACATCCCGAGCCACATATTTATTTACTTTTACTGTTTCTACATCTTCATCTTGAAATCTTCTTAAAGTTAAATATACATATTCTTCATCATTACTTTCTGTAACTTTTAAAACATTATAAGTTTTTATAAAACTAACATTATAATTATTTTGATTATCATAATTTTTATTATCAGTTAATATCTTATAATTTTCTTCATTAACATAAATAGTTTTATATATTTTAAAATTATTAACATATATTTTTTTATTTTTTAAACTATTAATAAATAATTTAAATATATCTTTATTCCAAGAAAAATTCTCTATATCTTCCTCCAAACATATCGCATTATATCCACATTCATCAATCTCTATTTCTACTCTTAAATTATCTTTAAAATCCGGATATTTATATTCTATTTTAACTATATCCCCTAAAGTATTATCTATTTTAATTTCATCATAATCATATAACATTAAAGTATTTTTCATTTCTATATTTCTTGAAATAGTTTTTGTATCAGTTTTTTGATAATCATAAATAATCTCTGTATTAGTTATTTCTATTGCTCCAATAGTAAGTCCTGTTCCCATTAATAATATAATAATAAATAACTTAGTTAAAATTATCCAAGCTTTCATTTTTCTTTTACAAATAAAATTTATTGCTACTTCTAAGAAAAAAGCTCCACCCAAAAATAAAGAGACTACTAAAAGTAATATTCCATAATATTTAACTCCATTTATAAGTAAATAAATCATTAAAGCAAGAATAATTGTAATTCCTATTAAAAAACATACTATAAAGAAACTAATAAATATAAAAAATGCTTTAAATATTACATCACATATTCTATTAATCACATCCCTATTATCAGTATCTTCATCTATTTCTTTAGGTCTATTATTATAATCTAAATCTTTTTCTTCTTCCTCTTTTTCTATTATATTATTCGCAAATTTTTTAAATAATCTTTTATCAAGCATTTTTATAAAAAATAATATCGCAATAATTGTATAGCTTAAATCAATAACAAACTCCCATATATCGGCAAAAATACTTCCAACTGGAGTTCCTAAATCTAAAAATAAATTTTCACCCAAATTTTTAATTAAACTAAAAGGTAATCTAATTATTCCAATAATAAGCATAATTAAAGCAATTTCAATAATAATTTTAATAATATCTTTCGAACTTTTATTATCAAACGAATCTACAAAATCACTTATTTTATTAGTAATTCTTGTTAAAAAACCCGTATTAACTTCTTCTTTTTTCTCTTTAACTTTATAAGCCGCGAGCATTTCTTTAACAATTAAATCCAATTCTCCCAACTCTTTAACTGCTTCTTCCTCAGTTAATCCTGCATTAACTTTTTCTTCAATATATCCTTCATATTCACTAATAATATCATCAATTTCTGCATCTTCTAAAACATCTAATCTTTTTCTTAATTTACTTAAAAACTCATTCTTTTTCATTTAATTCACTCCTTTTTATAAATCTATTAACATTTAAAGAAAACTTTTTCCATTCCTCTAATTGTTGCTTTTTCTTCTCTTTTCCTAATGCTGTTAAATGATAATATTTCCTAATTGGTCCTTCACTTGATTCTTTAGTATAAGTATCAAAATAATTTTCATTTGTAAGTCTTTTTAATATAGGATATATTGTCCCTTCATTAACATCCACTACTTTACTTACTGCCTCTACAAGTTCATACCCATACATATCTTTTTTCTCTACCATCACTAAAATAAGTAATTCTAATACCCCTTTTTTATACTGGGTGTTCAAAACTAATCACCTCTTTCATATATCTTAAATCTACTACTATGTTTTGTCAAGTACTAAACAATACATATATATTTATATTTTATTAAAAATATGCTAAAATAATAATAACTAAGGGTTGATGAATTATGAAAATAAAAACTTTAATAATAACAATTGGAGTAATCGTGCTACTTCTATCCTATAATCTTTTTTGCTATTATTTTGCGAGTAACAGAGTTAAAGAACTAACAACCTACCCTATAAAAACTTATCTTCAAGAAAATAATCTCTCCTCTAACTATGAATTTATTAAAGCCTTAAATAATGAGGACAACTCTTTAAGTGTATACATAAAAGTTGATAAAGAATATTATCATTTTATCTTACTTAAAGATGGAGCTTATAAAATATTAGAAGTAAATAAAGATATTCCTGCTTATATTCGTTAAAAAAAATTAGACTTAAAGTCTAATAATCATTTATAGTAAAACTTTTAGGACCAATTTTATCTAATTTATTCCAAGAAATAGGTATAGATAAAGTTGGTTTATTTTTAAGTCTTAAAGAATATGGGGCAACACTTGTAGCTCCTTTAGTATTTCTAACCCAATCAATAAATATTTTGCCAATTCTCTCTTTCAGACGTATATTTGAAGTATATTTGTCGGGATATCTTGCCTCCATAAGTTCCGCGATATTTTTGGCAGTTTCTCTAAATTTTTTCCATGTAATCTTTTGCTTCAATAAAATAACTATATGATACCCTTTTCCTCCACTTGTTTTAATACTAGCTTTTAAATCCAATTCATCTAATATCTTTTTTAAATCTCTAACCCCTTCTTGAACTTTTTTAAGGCTTAATCCTTCTTCTGGGTCTAAATCAAAAACCATCATATCGGGATGCTTTAAATCAGTTACTTTAGCTCCCCAAACATGAAATTCAAAACTATTCATTTGCACTTCATATATTAATCCTTGTTCATCTTTAATATAATAATAATCTTCTTTATGCCCCTTCTCATTAGGAATTTTAACTTTGCCTAAATAAGGATTTTCTTCTAAATGTTTCTTAAAAAACTTACTACCTCCATAACCATCTGGCATTCTAATAGTACTAATAAGTCTATCTTTAATAAGCGGTAACATCTTTTTGGCTATTTTATGATAATACATAGCAATATCCAGTTTTGTTACTTTAGGATTTTTAAAAATAACTTTATCCGGATTAGTAATTTTAATTCCCGCGACAATTGCTTCTTTTCTAGAAGTTTTAAGTTTACTTTTCTTTTTATTTAAAGTTATTTCTTCCATTGTTCTATTACTCTTAATACTTGTATTATAGTTATTTATATCATCACTATTAACATATTTATCTTCCTCTTTAATTAACAACCAATTTTCTTCTTTAAATTTAACTAATGTCCATTTACCTTTAATTCTCATTCCTTTAATCTTAAATTTAAGTACACCCTTTTTTAATCCTTCATTAAAATCATTTAAAGCATCATAATAACCTTTATCAAAAAGCATGACCGTTCCCCCACCATATTCTCCTTTAGGAATAGTCCCTTCAAAATTTCGATATGATAAAGGATGGTCCTCCACATGAACCGCGAGTCTCTTATCTTTAATATTAAAAGATGGTCCCTTAGGTACAGCAAAACTAAGCATAACCCCATTCCATTCGAGCCTTAAATCATAATGGTCTTTTCTTGCTAAATGATGTTGCAAACAATATCTTAATTTATTACTAGACTCTTCTTTTTTACCAACTGGTTCTTTTGTTTTCTTAAAATCTCTTTTCTTATTATATTTATCAAGCATATAAAAAACACCTCTAATTTTATTTTGAGATATTTTAAATTAATTATTTATAAATTAGATGCTGTTTTTCTTTTTCTTAAATCAATTATATAAACATTTAAATATGAAACAAAATCTTTAGTATATATATTATTTTTAATATATTTTTTAATTAAGTTATATTCATAATCAGTAAAACATAAAAATAAATAAAAAGCTGAAGAATAATTATAACTTTCATCAAATAAAACTTTTTTAAATCCCTTCTTAATGTATTTTGCCTGAACATCACATAATTTTAATAATACTTTATTCTTCTCATCTCTCCGTTTATTAAATTCAAAATAAACAGAATTATCTGTGCAACTTGCTGTCCATGTTATTTCTACTTCCATATTATAAAAATGTGTAGCCAAAATGTTATCAATTAAATATTTAATCTCTTCTTTATTAATCCTTTGTTCTTTATTCCAAAATAATTTATTTAAATTTCCATATTTTATTCTTTTCATTAAAATATGCACTACTTCTAAAATTTCACTATCTAAAGTAATATGTTTAGTTGGATATTTATTTTGAATATCCATTGGTAATAAATCAAAATAATAGTCAATATTGATTCTTAATCTCTCTTCAAGCTTAGTTATCCCCACTTCCCTCAAGTTTTGTAATTCATCTAAAAAAGTAAAATCTAGATCTTCAAAAAGAATATCATAATATGAATTTATCTCATAAAAATCATCACTAATACAATCTTTATCAAACTCATGCATTTCCTCTTCATATTCTCTATCAACAATATTGCTAATTTTAGCTTGTAATTTCGGATTAAAAAATTCTTGCCTAAACTCATCTTTAGCCGTAAACTCATTACTTATCCAAACTAAAAAATAATATAAACCAATATAATGTATTTCTTCTAACCTATATAATTTATTACCATGAGACCATTTATATAAATTTAAAAAAGTATTTTTACATCTATCATATTGCTCATAATATAAATGTTCTGGGAAAAAATTTTTAAGTAATTTCTCATTTAATATATCATTTTTAAAAATAGTTTTGCTTAAAAAAGTATTTATTATTTGATTATAAATCTTATAATATTTAGTATTAAAAGCTATCATTAAAACTCCTCCAATTTTTTTCCTAATTCATCAAAAAATATTTTTAATTTTTCATATACTTGAATATTAATATTTCTAAAATAGTTATATTCCTCTAAATTCGCATAATAAAGAATATACATAGCAAATGAATCCGCAAAAACAACCTTAAAATCTGGATTATCAACTGTCAATTTAAAATTCATCATTTTAAGAAAAATATTAAAATAATCAGGACTTTTAAAATCTATAGCAAAATATAAAGCAGAACCTAATAAATAAAAAAACATATAAATCCCATTAATTTCTTTATTTAAATAACTTTTAATATCACTAAAATAGGTACATAAGAAAACCATTTCTTTATTTTCTACAGGAATACAAGAAGAATTAAACCCTTTATCCACATAATCTAATAAATATATTTTAAATTTTTTCTTCATAAAAAAGTCATAATACAATGAAAACTTATCTTGAAGAATTTTAAAATCATATTTAATATCTTTTTTTGTTATTCTTGTCGTATTATTTTTCTTTGTAAAATTTTTCAAAAAAGATTCTCCAAATTTTAAACTTTTAACAAAATTTTTAGTATTATATCTTCCATTTAAAAAACTAAGTAAAAGTTTTTTAAAAGCCTCATTTCCTTCCAAAATTTTTATATTTTCGAAAGAAAAAATATCATTAACATTAACATCCAAATGAAATACCAAATCATTAAATTTTTCAACAAATTCTTTTTTTAATACCTCATCATCTATTTTGTTATAAAATGTTATTACATCATTTATATATTGAACAACATCCCAAGGAGTATTTATATCTTCTAATTTATTGATATAATTAAAATGTTTATCAATATCTTCACTTATTTTTTTATTTATATTTGTATTATTATAATTTAAAAATCTTTTATTCTTAATTCTTACATCTAAAACTTTAATTGTTATATCATATTCTTCACTTTTATGAAATTCCTTTATAATTTTATTAACTTTATCTATTTCCTTATCATTAAAACATATAATAACATAATAACCAATTTTACAATTCCATGAATCCATATAAGCTTTAATCTGCTTTTCATAACCCTTTTTTAAATTACTACTTTTCGCTTTTTTAATTTCTATTAACACTTTTTCTTTTATATTTTTATAAAATTTAAAATCAATTCTTCCACTTCCAATTAAAGATTCTCTTGTAATATCTATTTCTTCTCTCATAAAATAAATTTCAAATATATTTTCTAAAACTAATTGTATGCGATCTTCATTTATTGCCTCATTATTAAGCCAAAACATAAAAGCTAAATTTCTTTTTTTAATTTCATTATCTATAAAATCTAATAATTTATCTATTTCATCTATAAAATTAATATTTTCTTTTTTTAGATCTTTAATTATTTCCTCCGGTAAAATATCTTCATAATTTTTAATTATATCTTGTTTATCTTTTAAAAAATCTTTTAATAGTCCCTGCTTATAATATTCATCAAAACTACATATAATTTTATCACTTAAAACATTATCTATCCACTTAAATTCCCAAATTTTAGCATCATTTATTTCTTTTAGCATTACTTTTGTAACCCGCATATTTTTGGCTATCTTCTCTAAAAAATTATATAACATTAATTGATGAAATACATCTAATCTATGATTATAAGTATCACTTGTCCATCTAAGCAATTCCCTTAATGCTTCTTCACATTTATAGAAATTTTTTCGATAAATATATTTAGGCATAACCAGTTCAATTAAATCTCCCACTTCATTATTTTTAATTTTCTTATTTAAAAGAATATTAATTAATTTATTATAAATATTATCATTATTAGTATCAAATAAAATCATTTTAACTACCAACTTTTTCTTTCTCTATCTTATTTTTAATAGCCTTTTTATAATCGTTAAAATTATCAAAAGTACAAGTTTTAACTATCTTATTTAAAGCGTCTATATTATTATAAAAATTTAATAAAGCATCAGTTAATTTATATTTTTTAAGCCATTTATAAAATTTATCATCATTAATTATATTATCTAAATTAATTTTATAATAATTATAATTAATTTTCATAACATTTTTAAATAATTTTATAAACTCTCTGAATGCTTCACTAGTAACATAATTTATTAAATCAAAATTTCCTAAAATTAAACTAAGAACATTCCATAACTCATAATTAATAAAGCAACAATCACCATCTCTTAAACCTTCATAACTTAAATTATCTAAATAAATTGTAAAGTGAAAATAATTTATTATTGATAAAACAGTACTCTTCTCACTTTCAGTATTAATACTATTAATAAATTCTTCTAAATAATTTTCTAAGAAATAATACTTAAAATATTCTTCATCTTTTTCAATTAAACAACGACATAATTCTTCAAAATAATCCATGAAGGTATAAGTAATTGAATTTAAAGGACTAAAAGCAAATATAACCTCATCTAATAACTTTTCTTTTTGCTTTTTCTCCATTAAATGAATCCCGAAAACTATTAAATAACTATGAATTAAAGGGTTAATAAAAGAAAAAAACTTACTATGCCTTACAAAAATACTAGAATTTAATAATTTTTTAATATTTTTATCTTTCATATTAAAACTAAATATTCTATTTTTTAATGTATTTAAAGTAAACACACTTTCATTTTTATAAAAAGTTTCTAATGCTATAAAAACTAAATCACAAAAATATTTAATATCAATCTCTTCATTTTGTAAAATAAGTGTAATTAATACATTGCATAAATCTGTAACACGAGGTGGAAAATATGGTATTTTTTTATAATAATCTATTAAAATATTTAAAGAATCTTTATTATTCAAAAAAGCCTTTAAATAATTATTATTATCACTTAAATAACTAATTAAATCCTGTGCTTTTTTATTATCTAATTTTTCCTTAATAATTTGCTTTGCTTCCCTAAATTCTAATTCATCTTCCAATTGAAAAAAATTATAACAATATGCTTTAATATCATTAATATCTTTATTTAAATTATCCTCATAATCATCATCTATATCATCTTCAATAAAAATATTTTCTTCATCATAATTTAATAACTCTTTATATTTATCATCATTTATCTTCAAATAAGCTAAATTAGTATCTAATAAAATTAATAATTCTTCTAAAGCACTATAATTTTTTTGCTCTTTAAAATAAATTAAATCGCTTTCAACCATTCTTTTTAATTGATTATCTAAATTATTTTTGTTTTTAAATTCTTCAAATTCAACAGAAAATATATCTTTAAAATCATGTATATAAAATAACTCTGATGCATAGATACAATTATTATAATAAATTTGAATAATTTCTTTTCCCTCATAAATTCTAAATTTATTAATCTTTTCCACTACTTTTATTAACATACTAAGATAATCTTTAAATATATATTTACGATCTTTCTTTCTTAAAGCATCTAACACTTCTTCAAATTTAAAACATATAAAATTTTTTAATTTAGAACTTAAATTTTCAACTTCCAAAAGTTTATTTAATTTAAATAAAGTTTGTTCTTCCTTACTCATTTCTTCAAATTGTAAATCTAAATAATTTCTTATTAAATTATAATCATCAAAATTTTTAATAATATTATCTTCAAGTATTTCTTTAGTAATCCCAAAATATTCTAAATTATTCTCATGAATATTGAGTAAAAAAATAAATTGATTAAAATAACTTAAAGAATCACTTATAATAAATCCTAACGTATCTAAATTAAACATATTATCATAAAGAAAATCCATGATTGAATAATTTAAAAAAGTAATTCTCATTCCTAAATGCTTAGTATATTTAGTTTTTAAAAAAACATTTTCTAATTGTTGTAAAATATTATTAATATCATATTCTTCTAAATTAATCCCTCTTTCTTTTGCAATTTTAAAAGTATTAAAATATAATTTTTTTAAATCTTTCAAAAAAATTTCTCCATTAAAAGATAAAATTAAATATAATACAACTTGTGCTGCTTTTGTTTGTTTTTTATATATTTTATTTAAAAAATCAAAAGGACAATCTAAATCATCTAAAAGAAAATTATAATATTCATAATCCTTAACTTCTATATAAGAATCATTGTTAAGATAACTCTCTATAACTCGCGGATTAAAATTTTTATGATATACAACATTATTTATATTATCAATAATATACTTAACATAATAAAAATTCAAATTAGTTTCATATAATTGCTTTAATAAAATATCTACTCTAAATTTTAAACTATAATCTTTTAATTGCAAAATAACTTTTCGCTTTTTTAAAATATCTTCAATATCAATATTATTTATAAGCCCCTGCTCTAAAACATAATTTCTCGATGTTAAAACCAAAATTTTATTTTTACTTTTTTCTATCTTTTCAATAAACTCTTTTAATTTTCGCTCTTCCATATAACTATAATCTTTTTCTTTAAAACAAGAACCCCAAAAATCATCAAAGAAAAATATTTGTTTTTTATTAGGATTATAAACCCGATTAGCACTTTCAACATTATGTATATAAATAAATTGATAATTCTTTTTCTGGACAAAATAAGCCATAATAGCTCTTGCTAAAGTAGTTTTTCCAATCCCAGGATTACCTGTAATTAAAAGATATCTATTTTTATATAAATCATTAATAATCTTCCCAAAGTTATCAACTGGTACAAAATATTTCATCATACTTACAATATTTTCATATTCCGCTCTTGATTCTTCATATATTGAATTATTCACAATTATATCTACTTTATTTAAAAAAGTATTCCCACTATTAAACCATAAATTAGGATAATTAAGTTCAACTTCAAAATATTCTTTTAAACCCAATAAATTATTAAGGTCATCTTGTCCTAATATATCTTCTGTACTTTTAATATAATTTTTAAAAAGTTGAAAAATCTGTTCTTTTTCTCCTATTCCTAACGGAATACTAGTAACAATAATATATCGATCAGGTTTAAATTCTTCAACTTTAGGCAATTCATATTTTTTTAAACTATAAAACAATTTTCTAAAATTATTTTCATATCTTTTAATTTGAACAATAATAGAATTATCAAGAGTTGTTTTTCTTAAATCAATTCCTCCATCTTTTCCCGGAGAAAAACTCTCAAAAAAACATTTCTCTTTTATTTGTAATATATCTCTAACTAAATATTGGAACTCATAAGGCTCTAATAATTGATGAAAATCATATTTTGTCATACTGCCACCTCATTTTTTGGCATTATTATAACAAAAAATTAAAATAATTGCATCTTATTAAAATAAAAAAACTCATTTAACATGAGCTTAAAAACATTATCTGGGGCGAAATAAGGGAGTCGAACCCTTGCATAATAGAGCCACAATCTACCGTGTTAACCACTTCACCAATTCCGCCATACACCAATAGTAACAAATATTTATAGAAAAATCAAGTAGATTTAATTAAAATGAGAGAATTGCATAAATAATATTCTTGAAAAATATCATACTAATATTGATGCTTATGAAAAATTATAGTATATGGAATGATTATAAAAGTAAAACCAAATGTAACTCTTCAGAAAAAGATATTACAACCGATATTTTAATTGTCGGCGGAGGAATAACAGGTATATCTATTCTAGAAGAGTTAAAAGCCCAAGGCTTAAACTGCACTTTAATTGAAAAGTTTGAATGTGGACGCGGTGTTACAAGTAGAAGTACTGCCAAAATCACTTATTTACAAGAAAAAATATTAATGAATATTAGAACTTTAGTAAGTATCGATGCTGCCAAAAAATATTTAGAAAGTCAAATATTAGCAATTAATAAATTAAAAGACCTAATTTTAAAAAATAATATCGCGTGTGATTTTAAAGAAGTAGACTCATATCTATTTACAAATGATAAAACTAATATTCCAAAACTAGAAGAAGAATATAACTTTTTAACCCAACATAACATTAATGTCGAAAAAATAACAAAGTTACCATTTAAAGAATCATGCGTTCTAGCCCTAAAAGTTCCTAATACTTATGTCTTTCATCCCTTAAAATATCTTGACTTTTGGAAAACTAAATATCAAAAAGACATCTATGAATATACCAAATTAGAAAGTATTAATAAAAAGAATAACTACTATGAGTGTTATGCTAATAATCATATAATTAAAGCCAAATATCTTGTTATTGCAACTCATTATCCCTATTTCTTAACTCCCTTTTGTTTGCCTCTAAAAAGCCATATCGAAACGTCTTATATTGGCACCACCAAAACAACTAACTTTAAAAATATCAGTGCTATTAACATCGATAAAGAAACTATTTCAATAAGATATCATGAAGATAATAAAAATAATTATCAAATCTATTTAAAAAATAGTTATATATCAAGTGACATAACAAGTATTAATGAAAACTTTAAAAAATTAACGGATACAAAAAAATTTAATTATATATGGAGTAACAAAGATATTATAACCAATGATTATATGCCTTATATAGGTAGTATTACTAAAGATAATACCTTTTTAATCGCCTGTGGTTATAACACCTGGGGTATGACTAACTCCATTCTTGCAAGTATTATTATAAGAGATATTATCTTAAATAAGGATAATCCTTATATTTCTTTATTTTCTCCCAAAAGAAATTTCAACTTAAGTAAAATAATTAGATTTCCAATTGATATAAAAAGTAATATTAAAGCCCTAATAAAAAGTACGAAAAATAATGTTAATAACTCCAAAGTTATCTACACCAAAATAAATAAAGAAAATGTTGCTATCTACAAAGATGAATTAAACAAAGAACATATAGTATTAAATAAATGTCCTCACTTAAAATGTGGTTTAGTCTTTAATGAAATAGAAAAAACTTGGGATTGTTTATGCCATGGTTCCCGTTTTGATATTGATGGTAAATGTCTTGAAGGCCCTAGTAACTATGATATAACTTTTAAAGAATAATTAAATTTATAGTTGCAAACTTCCAATAATATGATATAATACTAAAGACAAACGAAATGTACTATGTCAAAAAATTTGATATGGCGGGAGGGAAACTATGAAAAAAAATCTACACCCAGAAATGAAAGAAGTAACAATTACTTGTGCTTGTGGAGCAAGTTTCAAAACTCATTCAACTAAAGATAATATTCAAGTTGAAGTTTGTAGTGAATGTCATCCATTCTATACAGGAGCTCAAGGAAAAGTTAAAAAAACTGGTAATATTGAAAGATTTAACCGTAAATATGGTTTAACAGAAGAAAAATAATGATTACAAACGTAGTCATTTTTTTAATTTCTATTATTACCTGATTTAAGCATTTTAATTATATCTTTATCTTTAATTTTTAATACCTCTATTATTTTTATTAACATCTTAATTGTTGTTCCAGAAAAATCAGCCTCAATTCTTTGCAAATGTCTAGGAGTAATATCTAATATTTCGGCTAACTGCTCTTCTGTATATCCATTCTTAATTCTATATTCTCTAATTATCTTAGTTCTCAAAATCAATCTTTCCCAACAAATAATCTGCTGATATTTTATAATCTTTACATATTGAGTATAAAACTACAGTTAAAATTAAATTTTTGCCACTTTCATATTTACTTATACTAGATTTATTTATCCCAATATTGTTAGCTAAATCACTTTGTGATATATTTAACTTCTTTCTACAATCTTTTAATCTTTTGCCAATTAATTCTGAATTTAAAACATCTAACTTTTTCATATTTTTATATTTTTTCTTTTTATTAAATCCTAAAATGTAATCTATAGATACATCAAATAAATTGGAAAGCTCATTCAAATGTTTTAAAGGTATATAGGCATCTCCATTCGCGTAGTTAGATAAAGTTTTTTTAGATATGTTTAACATTTTTGCAATAGAAGAAGCCGATATATTATTATATCTTTGTTCTTCTAAAAAATACTTAATATTCTCTGATATATCCATTTTCATACCACCAACCACATTATAAAGTATTAATAAATAGTTGCTTGATTAGTCTGAATAATAGCAACTTTTTCTTGACTTTTAATATATGAAATATTATAATTTTAGTATAAGTTAGAAATTTCTAATATGATTGATAATAAGTCAATTATTAAGAAGGGATGATTAATGAGAATAGAGAAGTT
>CANPYU010000009.1 GCA_947588665.1 uncultured Bacilli bacterium
AATTTTTATCTGCTTTTCCTCTAAAATAATATGTATCTCCATCATCATCTGTTCCCTTGCATAATAATGTTCTAGAGCTTTCTACACCAGTTATTGTAGGTTCTGTTTCTGCTGGACAACCATCAGATGTAGTATTAACTGTTAAACCTAATTGAGTAACTCTATTTTCTGCTGAAATATTATTTACTTTATCATAATACAAATAACAACTAGTCCCTTCTATTGTTAATCCTGTTAATATTATTTTATTGTTTTTAAAATCTAAAACCACATTATTACTGCATTTTGTTTCTTTTGAATTTATTATGTAATTGCTATCTGGCATTTGATCTGCTTCATCATATTTTCCTGTTTCTTCATTCTTTATGTATATTCCTAGTATGTTTATATCTGCACTTTTATTATTTATCTCTGCATATACTTTTCCATCAAAGTTATGTCCTATATCTTCATTTTGTTTTTTTAAATCTTCACTTGTTAAGTTTGGATATTCTACTATTACATAATAATATACTTTCTCTCCATCTTGTGTTGATGTTATATATTCTGTATCAGTTATTATCTCTTTTGTTGTTTCTCCTTCGGTTTTTATTATCTCTCCTTCTTTTATAGGACTACCTAATTCTTCTTCTATATTAATTTCACATTCTTCATTTAAATATTGTATCCCATTTTTTACTTTCTTTTTCTTTTCACATGTTGCTTCTACTTCTATATCACTACTTGTTTTATATACTGTATATTTAAGATTTGTATTTAATCCATTTGTTCCTTCCCAAGTTAGGTTATATGCTATAAACTCATTATCTCCAGTTGCAGTTACTTCTATTTTTGATAAACTTTGATGTCCAGGATATATATCTATATCATCAAATTCTAATAATCCTTTCACATCTAATGTTGAACCATTAACAGTCGCGGTTCTTCCCTCTATTGTTGCTCCTGTTCCACCAAATATTGTTTTTCCTACAAAATATGCTAAAGATACTCCTATTCCTAATATTAACACACTTAACAATATTATTATTCTTTTATTCTTTTTCATTTATCTTAACTCCTATCATTAAACTCTCCCAGCCTATATAAAAATTATATACTTGATAATGTCAAAAGTCAAGAAAAATATAGATATTTATTCGGATTTATAAAATAAAAATTAGAAGTATGAGACAATTATACTGGTGAACAAGTATGAATTATGGAATAAATTTAAAAGCTCTAAGAGAAAGAAATGGCAAAACATCAGTATCTATGGCCAAACTTATAAATGTAAGTGATAGTCTATATAGTAGATATGAAAAGGAAAAACAAAGTATTCCTCTAAAACATCTCATAACTTTATGTGATTATTTTAATGTATCATTAGATTATATTTTTAATTTTACAAATAACCGACAATATAAAAATATTAAAACTAATTATGATATTGATCTAATAAAAATAAGATTAAAAGAATTAAGAAAAGAACACAATCTTACACAAACAAAGATATCCGAATATCTTAACATCGACCAACCCACTTGGTCCATTTATGAAAAAGGTAAAAGCTTAATAGGTCTCCCATTTTTACATATGCTATGTACTAAATATAAAATATCTGCTGATTATCTATTAGGCAGAATTGATAACCCTAAATATTTAAAATAATAAATAAAAAGAGACATATACAAAATTAATCACTTAATTTTGTTATAGTCCCTCAGTATTAAGATAGGTCATAAAAAGACCTACTTGCCCAAATATGAAATATGATAGCTAAGCAATTCAGGCAAGACAACTATTCAACCACTACATAAGGATTATCTATAGTTCCAATATCTAAATTTGTAAAATCTGACAATGTAAATTTTATATTAGATTTCAGATTTATTACTGGACGAATATAAATAGATGTACCAACATTTCTATAACCAACATATCCATCATACCATACTTTAAACATCTCAACAAAGGTATTTAAATTATAAGGAGACATTGTCCAATAATCACCACCAGTGCAAAGCCAAAATCCATAATTTATTTCCCCGCCAAACCCACCAGCATATATTACTTCATCGCTAGTTATTAGCCCTACTGGAACACTTAATTTTTGATTTCCAACACCTGCATCATTTGGCATAGTAAATAAATCTCTAAGCTTATTTTTACATTCAAATGTAGGCATTTGAACACTTTTCCAACCTTTGTTTTGATATAACCTAGCCCATGGTGCATAAGCAGTATTCAAACTTGAGTAACCACCACCAGTATAGCCATCTATTCCTATTCCTATTTCTCTATCATTGCAAAAACCTGCATTTCCATCTATTTTATCCAATTCTTTATTTAATTTTGTACTTTTATACCATGTTTCTAACTCTGTTTTTATCGTACTACTAATTTCATTATTATGAGTACTTTCATAATTGTTTGAATTATTACCATACATAAAACCTACATATCTATTTTCTCTATCAAATGAGCCATTAAAATCAGATACTTTAGTATATGTGTAAGAGCCACTAGACCATATTCCATTTTTTTCATTTACTCCAGTAGTTAAAGGTGTTTGCCAACTTTCAAATACGCCATTATATATTAATCTTATACTTCCATCTTCATTTACTCGAATTATTCTCCACCATATATCTTTATCATCCTTATCTTTTCCAAATTTGACCCAATTATTATTCACTGAACCTCTATATACATAACTTAATTTATTATTTTCACCAATTACCGAATATACTCCAGCTATACCAAATTGAGTATCATTACAATCACCACTTGAATGATTACTACTATTTGTTCCAGGGTCACAAGCTGTACCAACTATTCCATTAGCCCCTATATCAGCTACCTTCTGAGATATGACCTCTTCTTGTAATGTCTTTTCCTTTTCAAAATATAAATAACATTCTGTTCCACTCTGTGTTAAACTTGCTACAAATAATCCTTTTTTATTTAAATCCCATATTGGTTTGGCATTATTACTACATCTACTTCTCTCTGTGTTTATTGTATATCCTTCTTGGGGTAATCCTTCTGTTATCTCTTTATAATCTCCTGTTTCTTCATCTTCTATATAGGCTGCTACTATATTTATATCTGGTTCTATTGTTGATGCTTCTACTGTTACTTCTCCTTTAAAACCTTTTCCCATATCTCCATTTTGATTTCCTTCATTTGGATATTCTATTACTACATAATAATATACTTCATTTCCATCTTTTGTTGATGTTATAAATTCATCACTTGCTAATTCCACATTTATATTCTCACTATTAGAAGGTATTACTCCTTCTTTTATTTTACTTCCTATATCTTCACTATTTATATTACATTCCTCATAAAGCATTGTTCCCCCTGCTACTCTTTCTTGCTTCTTATCACATTTTAAATTTACTTCTAAATTACTTGCTGATTTATAAACATAATATTTTAAATTGGTGTTTAAATTATTATTTCCTTTCCATACTAAATTATATGGAATAAGTTCATTTTCTCCAGTTGCTATTACTTTTATCTTTGATAATTCTTGATGTCCTGGAAGCATATCATCTATATTAAAAGATATTACTCCTTCTACTCTTAACTCTGAACTCTTAATATTTGCAGTAGTTACTTTAACACTGGCTCCTTCCCCCTCACTTAACATCTTACCTACAAAATATGCTAGAGATACCCCTATTCCTAATATTAACACACTTAATATTATTATTACTCTTTTATTCTTTTTCATTTTCTTAACTCCTATCATTAAACTCTCCCAGCCTATACAAAAATTATATAATCGATAATGTCAAAAGTCAAGAAAAATATAGATATTTTATTCCTTTTAACAATTTATATAAATAACGTGAGAAAATTATTCTGGTGAGGGAAAAATGTATGGAGAAAAATTAAAATATTTAAGAGAAGAAAAAGAAATAAGTCAATATGACATATCAAAAATGCTAAATTTAAATAAAAAAGTATATGGTCAATACGAAAGAGAATATGTAAACATTCCTCTAAAACATCTCATAACTTTATGTGATTATTTTAATGTATCATTAGATTATATTTTTAATTTTACAAATAACCGACAATATAAAAATATTAAAACTAATTATGATATTGATCTAATAAAAATAAGATTAAAAGAACTAAGAAAAGAACACAATCTTACACAAACAAAGATATCCGAATATCTTAACATCGACCAACCCACTTGGTCCATCTATGAAAAAGGTAAAAGCTTAATAGGTCTCCCTTTTCTACATATGCTATGTACTAAATACAAAATATCTGCTGATTATCTATTAGGTAGAATTGATACTCATAAATATTTAAAATAATTTCTAATTATATATATAAATATATCTTTTATAAATCTAAAAAGATGCCTTTTTTAAGACATCTTTTAATTTTTAACTATTAGATATTCTAACTTTAACTGTGGACTGAACAACATAATTTAATTTAGGATCATTATTATCAATCTTAACATCAACATCATATTCACCAACACTATAACCTTCTAGATCAATATAAGCATTAATATTATTTTCTGATACATCATCAATCACAGATTGAACTCCCTTAACAATAACATTAATATTATTTGTTCCCACAATATTAGCAGTAAGCCCACTAGCTAAATTTTTACTTGCAATTGTTGAAACATTAACTTCCTTTTGTTTTTCATCCCCAAATGTCACAGTAATATTAGCCTTTGTTTCACTAAGGGATCTTACACCTGTTGGTTTATTTATTGTAACTTTATATGCTTTAGTACCACTTGCCCCTTGTCCATCCACATTAACTGTAACTGGAACACTTGAAATACCACTAATGGTTTCTTGTTCTCCATACACTGTAACAGAATGACTATTACTATTATTTATTAAAATTGAAGCAATCGCTTTACCCGTAACTAACTTACCTGTAGTCAGCACTTCAATTGGTACATTCTTCGAATAAGTATCTAAAGTTATACTTGCCGTTAAAGTAACAGGTACAATTTCTACATCTTCAATTATTTTTCCTTTACTATCATAAGCAAGAAGTGGAATATTATCTATATCATATGTACCAGCATCATTTAAACTATTATCTTTTAAATCAATTAAAGCTTTAACAGTAGCAATATTATCTATTGCATCTTTACTACCTTTAACTACCACTTCACTCTTTGATAACTCTACATTTTCAACACTAAGTCTTTCATTTAAAAAGTCTAAATTTACTAAATCATAATCAATAGTTCTTGTAACACTTATTTTATCTTTAATTGTAACTGAAACATAGGAAGGATCTAACTTATAATTAATACTATCTATAGTTTTAGTATAAGTTAAATAAACTTTATATGCTGAATCTCTAGCTTCATAATCTGAAATATCCAAAATTACTGTATTAGTTCCTAATCTTTTAGCTAAATATATATCACTTTTTCCACCAATTAAAATTACATCAACTGTCTCTGGAATTCCTTCTACAACATAAGCCTCTTCATTATAATTAGCTTTAACTGGTACATTAGTAATTACTTCAGCTTCTGATTCTACTAAAGTAATAACTCTTGAATCAATTAATAAAAACATCACTACTGCCAGAATTAAAGATACATAAATAATAAAATTAGGTCTACTAATAATATAATCTAATTTTAAATTATGAACTCTTAAATATTCCCCAATATTAAATATTAATCTACTAATAGGTGTAACTATTAATTTATCTAATACCCGGTATATAGCCATAAATATGCTTTTAATTGCTTTAAATAATCCCTTCATTATTCTTCACCTGCACTATCTTTATTTTCTGCCTCATAGAATACTTCCGGTCTTGGATTTAAAGCATCTATTAATAACATTCTAAATTCATCTAAAGTCAAATTATAATTAAGTTCTCCATCACATGCGATACTTAAACGTCCATTTTCTTCTGAAACAACTAAGGCTATCGCATCACTTTCCTCAGCAATACCCAAAGCCGCTCTGTGTCTTGTTCCGAGTCTTTTAGAAATATTAGGGTTCATACTTGTCTTAAATACTGCCCCTGCAACGGTTATTCTATCCCCTTGAAGAATTACTCCTCCATCATGAAGTGGTCCATTAGGAAAGAATATTGTCTCTAATAAATCACTTGTTAAATCAGCATAAACTTTTGAAGCTGGTTCAATATATTCTTGTAAAGATATTTCCCTTTCGATAACAATTAAAGCCCCAATTCTATTTCTTTTGAAATATTCTATTGCTTTCATTATTTCATAAACAACTTTTTCTCTTTCATCAATTGTTAATACTTTATGTCGTCCGAGTAATTGAGTTCTACCAATAGACTCTAAAACACTTCTAATCTCTGGTTGAAATATTACAATTATTGCAAGTGGTCCCCATTCTAAACAATATTGTAATATAATACCTACTGTATATAAATCTAATAAATCACTTAATAATTTAATTAAAAGTATTAAAATAACTCCTTTAAATATTAATACCATCTTTATATTATTTCTAATATTTTTTAAAATAAAATAGAATACGAGCCAAACAACACCAATATCAATAATTTTAGTGACGATTTCCCATACCATACTTAACGTCATATTTTCACTCTTCCTTTTGTCCTTTAATTATATCAAAAAAAAGGATGTAAATCTATAGTTTTTAAAGAATTTCAACTTGGGCTTTAAACATCCTTGTTAAAACAGCAATTAGATTACTATCCTGAACTTTTGACACATAAGCATCAACTCCACTTACATGTTCCTCTAAAATTACAACACTTCCTGCATCTACTTCTCTATTTTCATTTAATCCCATACCTAAAAAATATTTTTTCCCATAATACATTGCTTCTTTAAGTATTAAAAATTGTTCTTTATCTTCAAGGACAATAATAGTATTTAATTTAAGTCCCATTATTTACCTCCTCGAGCATTATTAACTGGTATTACTTGCACTACTTTAAGTTTTTTTGGCTCATCTTGAAACAATACTTCCTCTTGAGGCTCTTCTACTTCTTTTATTAAATCATCTTTAATATTATTTAATTCTGTATCTTGTATTTTATTATCTTCTATAACTTTATTATTTTCACTTAATAAATCATCAATATTTAAATTTTTATTTTTTTCTTCTCTTGAAATACTAGGTGCCTTAACACTTTCTACTTCTGGATTAATAGATGCTAAATACATATCTATCTCATCATATATTTCATCTGGTGTTTTATCAAATTTCTGTCTATTTTTAATAGCTCTTATATCATCATTAATTTGTTTTAATTTTTCTTTATCCTCTTCTTCTTCAATTAAATCTTTTGTCTTTAAATCATATAATGATACTCTACTTAAATTCATAGCTTCTTTATTAAATTTATTATTCTCATCCTGTAAACTATTAATTAATTCATTTATTTTATTTGTATCATCTATTTTTAAAACTAAATTATTCTTATAAGCATTCAAAATCTCATTTAAAACATTCTTCTCTTTATCTTTTTTAGTTATTGCACTTTCTAAAGCTGTCCTTTGTTTTTGAGGTTTACTCTTATCTTCTAGCATACTACGATATGAATGAATAGTTTTTTCTAATTTTAAAATATTACCCTCTAACTCATCTATTATAGGTCCCAAAGTAGAACTTACAAATTGATCTATATTATTAATTTCATTTTGATAATCATTTATTGCTTTATTATTATTTTCTATTGCTAATTTTATATAATCTAATCTTTTATTAACTGTATCATTATCTACATCTTGATAAGTTTTATTATCAATCAAAGTTGATAATTCCATTCTTAAACTTTCTTTTTTATCAAGCTCTTCATCTAAAGTACTAACATTATTAATATCCATATAAGGTTTAGCTTTAACAATAGTAACTAACTCTCTAATTTTACTTAAAGCATCTATAATATTATTATTTAATATAAATTCTTTCGCATCTGTCCCAATCATATTTGCATCTGTAAGTAACTCTATCTTTCTTTTCTCTAAAGCTTCTAACTCTTGATTAAGAATTTTTAATTTTTCTTCATCTTGTTGTCTTAAATCATCATCAATATATGCATTAGGATTTTTTAAATTATCTTCTATATCATTTAATCTATTTTTTTCTGTATTCAATTTTTCATTTAATTCATTATAAGCCTGATTATTAAGTTCCAACTCTTTTAAAACATTATTATATTGTTTATTCTTATTTTCTAGTTCTTCTTTTAATTCTTTAACACTATTTTGTTCTTTATTTAAAAGTTCTACATAATAAGTATTATGACTACTTTGTTTTGCTTTTTCTTCTAAGGTAACTACATAACTTTCATTTTTCTTTAATCTGCCCTTTAATGCTTCAATATCATCATATATACTTTTCTCAGTATTTTTAACTTCATCTATTTCTTTTTTTATATCTTTAATTTTTCTATTTAGTCTATTAATTTTATTTTTTAAACTAATCTCAATATTTTTATCTACAAGCTCATTAGACGCATTAAAATAACGAGAATCTGTAATTAAACTCTTAAAATCATCAATTTCATTTTTTTTATTATTAATATTTCTATTTAAAGCAATCAACTCTGTATTTATATCATCTATATTAAAAGGCGAATCTGCCATTTTTATAAGGGTGTCAATATTATCAAAAACTTCTGAATGCATAACTAGCCACCTAACCTTTTCTATTCTAATATAATACTATCACATCTAAAACTTTTTTGCAACTTTAAAAACATGAAAAAAGTAGTATTTCTACTACTAAATTTTATTCATAACCTTTTTTCTTATAATATTCATATAACTCATGAAAGCGATTAAAATGTACCACTTCTCTTTGACGTAAAAATAACAATACTCTTATTACATCTTCATCTTGAGTTAGATTTATTAAATTTTCATAAACTGCTCTTGCTTTTTGTTCTGCTGCCATATCTTCCATAATATCGGCAATCGGATCTCCTGTTACAGCAAAATAACTAACTGTAAATGGTACTCCATTAGCATCCGTTGGATATGTTCCTTTTCCATGTTCTGTATAATATCCTCCAAGTCCTGCTTCTTCAAGTTCTTTAACTGTTGCGTCTTTAGTCAATTGATGAACCATAGTTGCAATCATCTCACAATGACCTAATTCTTCCGTTGCTATATCATTAAGTAAAGCTTTTCCATAATCATCTGGCATATTAAACTTTTGGGAAAAATAACGTAATGCGGCTGCAAGTTCCCCATTAGCTCCCCCAAATTGAGAAATTAAATATTTAGCCATTTTTAAATCTTTTTTTCTAATATCTATAGGAAAGTTCGTGTGTTTCACATATTTAAACATACATACTACCTCCCATTTCATCCCAAGGCCATGGTGAATCTATCCAATTATACTTAGAACCAACTGTTTTATCTAAAGTAAGTGGACCATAATTTTTAGTATATTCTTTTACTAAAACTTTTTTATCTTGAA
The DNA here is from genome assembly GCA_947588665.1 of uncultured Bacilli bacterium. The sequence continues at coordinate 9,435 of CANPYU010000009.1, forward strand.
TATATTTCTTAAATAAATCAAAAGCTTCTTTATTATCAGGATGTAAATCTAAATATAAATTTAAATCATTTATCGCAAAACTAAGAGCCATTATTTTATATAACATTTTTTCTTTTTCATTTTTAGGATTTAATTTATAATAAGTTAAATTCTTATATGGTTTATATTCATTTCTAAACATATTACCTCTTAAGAATCCTTCCATTGGTTCTAATATATTCGTATCACGATTAAACTTTAAATCTGGTATAAATAAGGACATATTAACATCAAAATTATTATCTTCAAATAACACTTCTAATTACCTCCTGCTTTATAATATGTCAGAACAAAATAATGGTATAGACAATTACCCAAAAAAAGAAAGACTATCTTTTTTTATTAGTCTTTCCTTTATTTTTACTCTTTTTTCTATTTTTATTAGTATTAGCTTTAGAATTATTCTTAGTAGTTTTCTTTTTATTCTTATTACCCTTACTATTATTATTTTTACTATTACTCTTATTATTACTACTTTTTTTATTATTCTGTTTATTAACTTTTTTTATAGCATTACTATTTTTAGTCTTTTCTTTATTAATATTCTCTTTAACATCTGTCTTTTTAACTTCTTTCATAAATAACTTTTGAATTACTGGATTATCTTGTAATTTTATTTCTTTTTTAGGTTTTTCTTTAACTTTCTTAATATTTGGTTTCTTTTCTACTTTAGGTTTCTTAATATTATTCTTATTTTCTAACTCATCTTTTAATTCTTCCCTACTATCTTGTTCTTTATTATCTAATAGAAAAACTTCTTCTTTAGTTGTTACTTTCTTTTTACTATTTAAAAAGATTTTATGGATTTTTAAAATAACTAAAGTTAAAATTAAACAACCTAAAGTAATAAAATAAGCACTAATAAGCGCGATAAAAAATATATCAATAGTATCAAATTTACCCATAAAATCACTTCCTTAATTAATTATCTTCTAAAATACTAGGATTATATGAAACAACCTCTAATTTATTATTATTTTTAATAAATAATAATGTTCCTTCTTTATCATAACCTAAATCTTTATCATAAGTATATTTCATAGTTACTTTATATGCTTGTTCTTCTTTTTCATTTAAAGTAAATACTGTTTCTTCTATTTTTAATATTTCTACATTCGTTATTTCTGGTAATACTTGTTTACGATCATTATATGTATTATCCACAATATCATTATAAATTGTATCCATTGCTTTTTGTTTAAATTCTTCTTTTTTATCATCTAAAACATATTCCAAACTACCAACATCATATTTATTAATTTTATTATTTAAAGTATAAAAATCAATAACAAATAATTTAGCTAAAACCTGAGCATACTCTTCATAATCAATTTCTTCTTTTTCTAATATTTCCTTCAAATTCTGAAATTCATCCCGCATATATCTCGAATCTCTATTATCTAAAGTATATCCATATTCTTTAATATCTACTTCAACACTAGTAACATTTTTAATTCTATTATCTTCTTCATTATTACTCACAAATAATTTAGATAACCCTAATAATATTGCTAATAACAATAAAATTACAATTATGACTAATCCTATTTTATATTTTTTTCTCATACTAAGCCCCTTTTTCTTTTATACTTTTTACTTTATCTCCTTCTAACTTAATTAAATCATGTACAATCATTGCATTAGATGTATCTAATATATCTTCTGTTTTTTTAATTAAATTAGTAATGTAATCACTTGTTAGTTCTGCCCCCTCTTTAATAATCTTAGATTGTCCCTTTGAATTATTATAATATATTAAATTAGTTACAAAGTTCCCATTTGGAAATACTACAAAATTATCATTTTTAATATTAAATATATCATGCCCAAAAGCAAAATCATTATGAACTCCGAGCATATTTCCTAAAGTTGGCATAACATCATACATTCCCATTACATAATCTACTTCTCCATTTAATTTATTCCTTAATTTTGAATTTTTTGTCCATATAATTAAAGGAGTTTTCTTATTAAGTTCATGATCATAATAATCATAATCTATATAAGTAGGATCATCTTCACTTTTTAATTCTCCTGTTTTATAATCATAATTATATAAATAATTTTTTTCTTTTCTTGATAATTTAGCATCATGATCACCATATAACACAAATACTGTTTTATTAAAATAATCAGATTCTTTTACATATTCAAAAAACTCCCCTAATGCTGCATCGGCATAATGAGCACTAGTAATATAATTTCCCGCCGCTCTTTTATAAGCTTCTTTACTATTTTTCAAATAATCTGTCGTTACTTCTCTACAAACATTCTCTTCATCACAATCTTGATAAGTAGTCGATAAATCATACTCACCATATTTAGTTAATGCCGTAAAAGGTGAATGATTAGATAATGTTATAATTGTACCCATATAATTCTTATGATCTTCTTCTATTCCCTCCAATATTGGCATTGCTTCCTTAAAAAATAATTTATCACTTATTCCAAGTGTTATATAATCCATATTATTTGGATCATCTTTATCTTTATTATAATCAAAATAACTTTCAAAATACATATCATCATAACCTAATTTAGGATGCATTTTTTTTCTATTCCACATTGATTCATAATTACCATGCATACTAAAAGTATAATATCCTTTTTCTTTTAAAAGTTTAGGAAGTGTAATATACTCACGATCATAATATGTTGTAAATACTGCCCCACTTTGGGCTGGCATCATACTAGTAAGTAAAGTGAATTCTGTATCACTTGAAGTACCAATACTTATCTGTGGAAAGAAATTAGAAAAAAACATTCCCTCCCGTGCTAATTTATTAATATTAGGCACAGCTTCTACCCCATTAAACTCTAAATCCATTAAATATGTTTCCATGCCTTCCATATGAATAAATATAACATTATAACCATTTAAAATATTTGTATATTTATTATTTCCCTTATATTTATCTACATCTTCACTTGTAAAATATTGAGTAAATTTCTTTACTGACTTCTCATATCCAAATAAACTATTAAATTTAGGTGTTAAAGTTTGAATAACATCATTACATTGATAAAGAACAAGTCCAAATCTTTCAACTACCATACTTCTATTCCATTGTTTAGCAAGCCTTGAATAATCTGCTCCTTCTGCGGTTACAAATGTATAAGCAAGAAATATACAGCCAACTAATAAAGTCGCACACCACATTTTTTTCCCTTTTTCCACAAAACTAATAAAATTATAATAAGTTGTCCGAAGTAATTTCTTATGAATAAAATAAAATAAAAAAGGAAATAAAATATAAATTAAATCAACAATTTTAAGTTTTTCATAAATTGAACCCATAACAGTCTCTGTCTGACCCGCGGTTGATAACTCTCCTAAAGAAGCAAAAGAAAAATAAAATGTATAATATATAGAATTTATAACTTCCATTACTGTAAATACTATAATTAAAATTAAAAAATATCTATATTGCTTTTTTGGTTTAACTAAATAGCCAAAAGAACCAATAATAACCACTAAAGCTAAATCAGAGATAAACGTTTCAAAACTACTCATATTTCCAATTGTAAAATGTCTTATTAATAATAATCCTATCATGGCAATTACAACATAAGAAATAAATAATCTATTAGTAGCTATATATTCCACAATACTTTTTCGTATTTTTCGTAGATTTAATTTAATTTTTTCTTTCATAATCAACCTTCTTACAAAACAATTATATACTATAAATAAGAATTTTGCAATTTTTACTTGATTTTTTTTTCATATTTTGGTAATATCAATATGTATCCAATGCAGGTGTAGTACAGCGGTTAGTATGCGACCTTGCCAAGGTTGAGACGGCGGTTCGATTCCGCTCACTTGCTCCAGTGACGAGTCTGTTCGAACTTTTCGAACATTTAAATATATTTCATCTCTATCTTGAGATGATTTTTTATTATAACAAAAATGCTAATACAATCCATTTTTTAATATCTTCTCCATTATTAACTGAATAATTTAAGTTTATCATTTTTTTGCTTTATATTGTTAGAAGAATATTGATTATCTTTTATATAATAAGTTATAACTCCGGTAACATAATTCTTTTAAAAGGGCTATTATATTCTATCATTAATATCAACTCCTATATATATTTTTAACATAAAACTTTATTTATAATAGTTAAATTGCTTCATGTTTTAGTTTTATGATTAACTCTTTTATTTTCTTTTATGAATTAAAAAAAATACGACTTCTTCCACAGCAGTAATTAGTTCTTGTTCTGTTGGCATATGTAATTTATATTCCGAAGAGAATATTGTTTTATTGTCTGTAGTATGAATTTTATCAATATTTGATAATAATATTTCTTTATTCATATAATTTAAACCTCTTTACTTTTTAACTCTTAAATCTTTGCAAGTATCTAATACTATATCTCTTAATTTTTCTTTGTTATCTAAATCACGAGCTAAATACATAGGTTTAGCACCATCATAAGGAATAGATTCTCTCATATTATATTTTTTATTGCTATCTACTATTTTAAAAAGTAATCTATCATCATATATACCACCAAATAATATTCCATTATAATAAAGTAAATACTCTCCCATCATTGATTTGCAAGTAATGGTATCTAATAAATTTAATTGTTCCAATACAAAATCTTTATACTCTTTTGTTGTAGCCATATTATTAATCCTCCAATTCTTTCTGCAAATTACTATTTATCTATCTTTTTAATTATTTTTTATTATATTTACTTGATTGCCATGTTCTTTAATAATATTTACTAAATCTAAAACTTTTAACCAAATAGTTGCTGTATTATCGTTAGGATGAATACCTATAATACCTTCTCCATTAAAAAAATCTTCATCTAAATAGAAAGTTACTTTCAAATCTTTATCATTTAATAGTCCTAGTGGGGTTACAGATCCCGGTTTTAAATTTAGAATATTTATTAAGTCAACTTCGCTAGCAAAACTTAAACGACGTGTATGATAATTTTTACTAAAAGTTTTTAAGTCAATTTTTTTATTTCCTTTAAGTGTTATTAAATAGTAATTTCTTTTTTTATCATCCCTAACAAAGAGATTTTTTCCATCTACCTCTTTATATGGCAAATCTATGTCATTTAGGTCTTGCATATTATAAACAGCCTTATGTTCTGTAATTTCATACCATAAATTTTTAATTTTTAGAAAATCATATATTTCTTGTTTATTCATAACAACCTCTTACAAATTACTATTGCTTTCACTAAATATTATAACACGTATAATGCTGATTAGTAAATGAATGAAGTTGCAAATCAAAAAATAGACAGATAATTTTAAAGTTAAAAATTGTCCACAGATTTTTTGTCCACAAAAGAACATAAGAAAAAACCTTAAATAAAGGATTTTTTAAGATCTTAAATGGTGGCTCCAGCAAAAATTGATCAGCGACACAAGGATTTTCAGTTATAGTTATGGTGAATTAAATAGGTTTAAATAAGTTTAAAATTTTTCTTAAATTCCTTTTAATTAATGGAATTTTTAACTATAAATTTAATTTAATAGTATCATTTTAGACCACAAATGATCATAAAAAACACTGGGATTTTTTATGATATATATTTTTTATTATTTCTTAAAACATAAAAATTTAATTTCAATATATCAAGTTGTTTCTTTTATTATTAGCAGACTTTAAATTTATAATATAATTGTTAATTTTTTTCATTAAAATTATAACATGATTTTAAAACAAAAACTGTTACTTTTTATATTATTTTATAAATCTCTAAATTAAAAAGAGAGACTATCATTTCTGATAATCTTAATTCTAATAAATTGTAATATTTTTTAATTATCTAATTTATTATATTCTTCATCTGGTACAGGTTCTAACCATTCGTTTGAAGTTTCTTCACCTGGTACTTCTACTGCAATATGACTAAACCAAGAGTCTTTTCTTGCTCCGTGCCAATGTTTTACATTTGCAGGGATTACTACAATATCACCTGGAGATAGTTTTTGTACCGTTTTTCCTTCTTCCCCATAATATCCATATCCTGCTATACAAATTAAAACTTGTCCTCCACCAGATTTAGCTTTATGAATATGCCAATTATTCCTACATCCTGGCTCAAATGTTACATTTGCAAAACTTATTCCATTTTCCATTTTTGCTAATTGTTTTAGATAACTGTTACCTGTAAAATACTCAGCATAAGCATCATTTGGATTTCCTAATCCAAATACATTTAATTTATCAAATTCTTCTTTATTCATTCTTATCACTCCCATATACTTCCTCAATTAAAGGAAATGTACTCCAAGCCTTAGGCCACCCTGAGTAAAATGCTAATTGGGTTACGGTTTCAACAACTTCCTCTTTGGTAATTCCATGTTCTTTTCCGATTGCTAAATGTGATTTAATTGGGGATATAATCCTTGGGCAAATAAGGCTGATATTGTTATTAAACTTCTGTCCCTTGCTGATAATTTATCTTCCCTGCTCCATACCTCTCCAAATAATACATCATCATTTAATTCGGCAAATTTAGGTGCAATATTACCTAA
>CANPYU010000010.1 GCA_947588665.1 uncultured Bacilli bacterium
CCTTTAACTATTTCACCAATCTTTTTAGGATCTTTAAGTAACGCACTTCCAGCTTGTGCTCTAAGAGCCACTTTAGGAACTGGACATCCCATATTTATATCTATTATATCTGGATGCATTAATTTTTCTACTAACTTAGCAGCCTCCACAAAAGTCTTAACATCACTCCCAAATATTTGCTGAGCAATTGGTCTTTCTTGCTTATCCATTTTAAGTAAATTTAAAGTTTTAGGATTATTATATAATAAAGCATTCGAACTAACCATCTCGGCAAATATTAGTCCCACTCCCATTTGTTTAACTATTTTTCGATAACTACTATTTGAAATACCAGCCATTGGTGCCAACACTAACTGATTATCTATTTTAACATTTCCAATTTTCCACATCATAACCACCTAAAAAACAAGCTATATACTTTTCATATATAGCAATTTATTTTACCATTCAATTTCTACTTCATCCCCAGTATTAAGCATAAACGCATTTGCATCATCTTTATCAATATGTAATTCATAAAAGCCATTATCACTTACTTTTACAAAAGCTTCCATTACTCCCCCTTTATCATTTTCTATCTTAACATTAACTAAATCTTCATGCTTCAATTTCAAATCTTTAGCTTTACTAGCATTCATATGAATGTGTCTTTCTGCTTGAATACATGCATTTTCTAAAGTTACCTCGCCTTTAGGCCCAATTAAAGTAATAGCTTCACTGTCCTCCAAATCACCACTTTGTCTAACTGGTGGATTAACACCCAAAACTATGGCATCGCTTCTTGATACTTCAACCTGATTATAACTTCTAAGTGGTCCAATTAATCTCACATTAGGAATTTCTCCCTTAGGACCCTTTAAAGTTAATGTTTGAAAAGAAGCAAATTCCCCAATCTGATTTAAAGGTCTTTTAATTGACAATGCTTCATCAAATAACTTATCATAAATTTCCTTTGTTAAATGTACATGTCTATTACTAACTGCAACAGTAACAAAAACCTTTTCTTTTACTTTCTTTACTAACATATCTATTCCTTCTTCCAACCTAATTGTACCATTTTTTTCTTCAAAAAAGAAGAAGAAAACTAAAACTAATTATTAATATTTGCTAAAAATACTTTTTATGATAAAATAAAACAAGGTGATAAAATGCAAACTTTAATTATAAGTGCTTGTACTGATGCTGGTGTAAATATTAATGGTGCTAATATAGGTGCCAAAAAACTAGGAAAATATTTAGAATCGAAAAATCTCCCTGTTATATATCTTCAAAATGATCCCCATTTTGTTAAAGAAACTTCACCTACTAACTACCAAAAAAATATCAATACAATTAATACCTTTAATAAAAAACTATATGATACAATTACGAACGAAAAAAAATTTTCTCTTACTATCGGAGGAGATCATTCTATTGCTATAGGAAGTGCTCTTGCAAGCAACACTAATAACCAAAATATTGGTATAATCTGGTTTGATGCCCATCCTGACTATAATACTTTTAAAACCACCATCACCGGAAACATTCATGGACTTCCTCTCGCGGCCATAAATGGCTTTGAAACAAAAGAATTAACCACATTCACTAATAATTATATTAAACCTGAAAATACCGTTATTATTGGTGCCCGAAGTATTGATCCAAAAGAAAAAGAAAATCTTTTAAAAACTGGAGTAAAACTTTACACGACCACAGATATCCATAAATACGGCTTAAAATATATTATTACTGAAGCTATAAAGATAGCCAGTAAAAATACAAACGGCATTCATATCAGTTATGATTTAGATGTTATTGATCCCAAAATTGCCCCTGGAGTCTCCATCCCCGAAATAAATGGAATCACAAAAAAAGAAGCAATAGATGCTCTAAATCTTTTCTTAACTAATATTGATAAAATAGTATCTTTTGATTTAGTTGAATTTAATCCCTTAAAAGATAATAATCATGTAACTTATGATTTAGCTACTAATATATTAGATAATATTATAAATACTTTAAAATAAATACTAACTGTTTTTTAAATTATTATAAATAATAGCTAATTTAACTATCACCCATATAAGCACATCCATTAATTGAGGACTCTTTATATAAGTTGGAATCATTAATTCTTCTACATTTACAATATTAATAGGAAATGTTATCTTTCTTCCATTAACTCCAATCGTCTTAGAATATAATTGATAAACTAATAAATCACTAGCTTTTTTAATATTCTCTTCTTCTTCAAAAGAAGTTATTACTTTTGAACCAAATGTAAAATGCTTCCAATATTCTTCATAATTAATTCTCAAAGTTTTAACATTCTTTTTAAAAAACATTTCTTTTATTTCTAATAGATAATCATTTAATAATGTTTGAATTATTTTATATTTATCTCTTTTATCTAATGCATTATCTATCCCCAATAAACTACAATTACATTCATAATTAATTTCTTTCTTAGATTTAGGATTCTTAATTAAATTTCTAATTTCCTCTATATAAATGTCTAACATACGGCTTGCCATTTTAAACCCCACTTTCACATACATTAATAATTTCTAACTTATTATAACATGATTTTAACAATAATAAAACAGTTTTGTGCTAAAAGTTTAGGATTAATAAATAATAATGTCTAAAAGATTAATATAAATAATCCCCAAAAAGCCCCTAATAATCGCTATTTCATCTTATTTAAACTATAATATAAAATTTCTTTAATTAGAAATAAATGTATTTTCATATTCCTGAAAAGCTTCTAATACACATTCAGTATCAGTTTTACATGGCAAATATTCTGTTCCATATTTCTGCCTTGTTTCATTACCCTTACCAGTTATTAATACTACACTATTAGAATTATCTAAAATAGCCCTTTTTATTGCTTCTTCTCTATCTACTATTATTTTATATTCCCCATTACTTTCTTTCACAAAAGAAGCAATTTCTTCACATATTTTTGTTACATCCTCGGGTCCTGGATCTTCCGCGGTTAAATAAGTAATATTCGAATTAAGTCCTGATAATAACCCTAAATCATGACGTCTAATCTGGGCTTTACCTCCTGGACATCCAAAAACAGTAATAATCTTCCTATTAGGATATTCACTTTTAACAGATTCATATAATTTTTCAAAACTAAGCTTATTATGAGCATAATCAACTATGGCTATAATCTTATTATCTTTAGAAACATGGGCTTCCATCCTTCCACTAGCTCGCCCTACCTCTAATCCTTGAAACATATTCTCATAAGGAATACCTAAAATATAAGCAACACTTATCGCCCCCATCGCATTTTCTACATTAAAAAGTCCTGGCATTGTAAGTCTAAATTCTTTATCAAATTTAGGTGTTCTTACTTTAAAACTCACTGTCGTATGATCTATTTTTTTAATATCATAGCCATATATATCCGCGGCTTTATTTTTAATACTAAAAGTAACTACATTCTTTACTTTTTTAGCTTTTTCTAACACTTCATCTAATCTATCAGTATCTAAATTTAAAGCTAAACTCTTAACCTGATCAAAAAGTTTTAACTTAGAATAAAAATAATCATCATAATCGGGATGTTCAATCAAGCTTATATGATCCGGTGATATATTTAAAAATACTCCAACATCATAAGTTACCCCATAAACCCGCTTAAGCTTTAATGCTTGACTACTAACCTCCATAACTAAGCTATCTAAACCTGCATCTACCGCATTAGCCATAATTCTTTGTAAATCAATTGACTCAGGACTAGTAATTAAAGACTCTTTAGTCGACTTTCCATCATAAACATCTATCGATGAAACAATTGCCATATCTTTATTCTGCTTCTTTAAATAATTATCCATAATACTTTTAACATAATAAGCTGTAGTTGATTTACCCTTAGTTCCTGTAATACCTACAACTTTTAATTTATCAGCAGGATTATTATAATAAAGAATTGATATTAAAGCCAAAGATGCTCTTATATCTTTAACGACAATATAAGGATAATCTGGTTCTGTTAAATTAGCCGCCTCACACACATACAATAATGCTTTCTTTTCTATTGCTTCTTTTAAATAAATAGATTTATATTTTATCCCTTTACATATATATAAAGTCTGTTCTTTAACTTCTTTCGAATTATGAGTAATATTTTTTACTTCTACATTCAATAAATCATTATTTATATTTAAAGTCTCTATTAAATTATCTTTTTTTAAAACTTCAATATAATCCTTTACTTTAAAAGTTTTCATAATTATTCTCCTAAATATTTTTTAAATTTATCAAATTGTTTTTTATCTGCCCTTTTAAGTCTTATATATCTCTTTAAATTATTATCCCCTTTATAATACAAAGGATTAGTAATCTTTTTTTCTTTAACTAATTTTTTCATTTCTTCCACATATTTCTTATCTTTAACATAAGTATAAGCAATCTTTATTGGAATCATTGTCCAAAGATACTTACTATCTGCAATTGTAAAATCTGTATCTTTATTATATATATAATCTTCTGTAATATATTTAGCTAAATTATAACCAGCCCCCGTTACATAATAATTACTTCTCCCCTGTCTTAAATTAATTTCAAATACTCGATAAGTATTATCTCTTTTATCATATTTAATATCAAAATTACTAAATCCCACATAATGAATAGCTTCCAAAAATTCTTTTATTTTTATTGCTAATTCTTTATTATATTCATTAATAACCACTGCATGATTTCCAATACCATGAGGAGTATGCTCTTCAAGCATGGTGTGTCCAAGACTCATTAATTTAACCTTCCCAGACTTGTCAGAATAACAAGTCATAACTCGCATATAAGTATCATCACCTGGAATAAAATCTTGTAATATTAAAGTATCACTATAACCCGCCTCATATATTTCATCTATTACTTTTAATAATTCTTCTTCAGACTCTATTTTATAAACTTTAAACTGTCCTGGAAACTCATGAGCAAAATAATCCACACTGTTAGAAGGCTTAAGAATAACTGGATAAGAAAAATCTAACTTAAAATCATGTCCCATTTTTCTATCATATATAAAAGTTTTAGGATAATCTAACCCATATTTTTTACACATTTCATAAAAACATTCTTTTTTAATTAATTTTTCCATTAAATTCTTATCAATATATGGAATAATAAAATTATCTCTTAAACTTTCTCTATTTTCAATAATATTTCGCACATAGTTATCACCACATCCCAGTAATATTAACTTTTTATTTTTATTTAAAAGAGCATAATCATTTAAAACTTTAATAAATACTTCCTTTTTGTCTATATCAGGGCATGCTAGAAAATCTACTATTTTACTCTGAAAACTAGGTCCTGTATAATATTTTCCAATAACTTTAGTTTTAATTTTATATTCTTCATGAAAAGCTCTAGCCATACTATAAGTATTAATATCACTACCCAAAAGTACTGCTTCAAAATCTTTCTCTATTATTTTCAATCTAATCACTTCCTAAAACATCTTTATTATACTATAAAGATCTTTTAAAAACAATTCTTTTAATTATTAGAACTATTTTCCATTTTTAATTTTTTCTAATATATCTAACTCTTTAAAAGGATATTTAACCCCTTTAATATCTTGATATTCTTCATGGCCCTTTCCTATTAAAACAATTAAATCTCCCTCTCTTGCATAATTACAAGCATATCTAATCGCTTGTTCTCGATCATTTATTTCAATATATTTAGCATTAACTTTATTAAGCCCTTGCTTTATATCTTCATTTATTGCACTTATTTCTTCAAATCTAGGATTATCCATTGTAATAATAGATAAATCACTATAAGAACCAATTATTTCTCCCAAACTTATTCGGCGCTTTTTAGGTCTATTTCCTCCTCCGCCAAACACTGTAATTAACCTTTTTGGTTCATATTCCCCCAAAGTTGCCACTAAATTTTTAAGACCATCTTCCGTATGAGCATAATCAATTAATACTTTATATTTTGATCCCATCATTGCAAGTTCCATTCTTCCTCTAACTCTTACATCTAATAAAGATTTTTTAATTATATCTAAATCTATTCCTAATTTTAAGGCCACCATTATAGCCGCCAGTCCATTATAAATATTAAACTTTCCAGGTAAATTAGTTCTAAATTTTTCTTCTAATAAACCCGTTAATAAAAATTCTGACCCAAACATATCTTCATTATTAATTAATTTATATTCTCTAACTTTTAAATCAGCTGAAGTATCTATCGCATAACTACTAATAGGTGCGCCTACCCCCTCTAATACTTCTTTTAAATATAAAGAATCATTATTAACAATTACCTCTTTACTATTTAAAAACAATTTATTTTTACATCTTACATATTCTTCTTGATTTTCATGCTCATTAACTCCAATATGATCACTAGTAACATTAGTAAGAACCCCAATTAAAAATGTAAGTCCCAAAAGTCTATTAAGCTTAAAAGCCTGACTTGAAGCTTCAATTATAACATGGGTTATTCCCCAATCTTTCATCTCTTTTAAATATTTAATTACAAGATAAGATTCTGGTGTTGTATTTTTAGTTGTAATTATTTTATCTAAGTACTTAATTCCAATACTTCCAATTAAACCCGTTTTTATTCCTGCGTTATCTAATATATTTTTAATTAAATATGTAGTTGTTGTCTTACCTGCAGTCCCCGTAACTCCAATAAGCACCAAATCTTTTTCTGGATGATTAAAGAAATTAAGACTAGCATAAGCCAAAAATTCTCTTGTATCATTTACTTTTATAACAGTAACATCTCCATGTATCTGCATTATTTTTGAAACAACTATAACTTTTGCTCCTCTACTTATTGCCTCCGGTATATACTCATGTCCCGAAGTATTAAAGCCTTCGATCGCAACATACATATCACCATCTTCTACTATTCGACTATCATATTTAATATCTTTAATATCACCAAGAATATTTCCTTCTAAAACAGTATATTTAATACCTTCTAATATTTTTTCTAATTTCATATTAAATCCCCCTTAATAATATCCTTCAAAAACAAAATTAGCATCTCCAAGCACTTTTACCTCTTGAGTATTCTCATCTTTTCTAACTTCTAATACTCCCCCAATTTGTTCTACTTTTGAACTATTTTCTACTAACCCTAATAAATTTGCTACTACAAATGCTGCTGCACACCCAGTTGCACATCCAATAGTCTCTCCAGTCCCTCTTTCCCATTCTCTTATTTTTATATATTTAGAATTAACAACCTCAGCAAATGTTACATTAGTCTTCTTTAAAAATAATTCATAATTTTCTATCAAAGAACCATATTTAGCAATATCAAAATTAACATCAGAAACTAATACAACTGTATGAGGATTACCCCAAGATAAACTAGTTAATAAAAATTCTTTATCTAAGATTTTAACTTTTTCCATCCAAAATATCTTCTTATCAGTTTTAACTGGTATAACTTTTGGATCAAAAATTGGTTTTCCCAAATTAGTTTCAATTAAAGAAACATTATTATCTTTAATAAATAATTTTAATTCTTTAATTCCTCCCAAAGTTTCAATTTTTAAATTTTCTTTTTTACATAGTCCTTTTTCATAAACATATTTAGCAACGCATCTAATCGCGTTCCCACACATTTCCGCTTCAGTTCCATCCGGATTAAATATTCGCATTTTAAAGTCTGCTTTTAGACTAGCACAAATTAGTACTAATCCATCGCCTCCCACCCCCAAATGTCGATTTGTTATCTTTCTAGCAAGTTCTTCTAAATTATCTAACTCTTTATCTATCATATTAACATAAATATAATCATTTCCATAAGCCTGCATTTTTGTAAAATCAATCATAAAAACCCCCTTAATTTAATGCTTGCTCTATATCTAAAAGTAAATCATCACAATCCTCAATCCCCACTGAAAGTCTAAGTAAAGTATCACTTATCCCTAACTTTTCTCTAATTTCTGGATCTACTTCCGTATGGGTTCTACTCGCAGGATGTGTAACTAAAGATTCTACTCCACCTAAACTTTCTGCAAATAATATTAAATTTATTTTTTCTAAAAACTTATTAACTGTTTCCATTGAATCAAGTTCAAATGAAATCATTCCTCCAAAACCGGTAGTTTGCTTTTTAGTTACCGAATAATTAGGATGATCAGGAAACCCCACATAATAAACTTTTTTAACTTTAGGATGATTCTTCAAATAATTTGCAATCTTAAAAGCATTATCACTATGTCTCCTCATTCTAAGTGCCAATGTTTTAAGCCCTCTTAAAGCAAGCCATGAATCCATTGGTGATAAAGAAGCCCCCAAAACAGCATTCTGACTTTTTAAATATTCTGCTTGTTCTTCTGTTTTAACCACCACAACTCCCGCGAGAACATCATTATGACCTGCAATATATTTAGTGGCACTATAAATAACTATATCCGCCCCATGTAAAAGAGGCTTTTGATAATAACCTGTTAAAAAAGTATTATCTACAACCACCGTAATTCCTTTACTATGAGCAAACTTGCTAATACTCTCTATATCCGCTACTTTCATCATTGGGTTAGTCGGAGTTTCAATTAACATCATTCTTGTATTAGCTTTAATTTTTTTAGTTACTTCTTCTATATTTGTAAAATCTACTTGATCATATTCTATACCCATTGTTTTTAAAGTATTTTCACACGCTCTAACGGTACCTCCATAAACATCATCTGAAATTAAAATATGCTCTTTACTTTTAAGCATTGTTAAAACAAGTGAAACAGCCGCCATTCCACTTGTTACTGCTAAAGCTTTATATCCTCCATCAAGTATTGCCATAGTTCTTTCAAATTCTTCTCTAGTGGGATTAATAATCCGACTATAATTAAAATTTGTATTTTCTTTTATACCAATATGTCTGTAAGTTGAAGCTTGAAAAATAGGAAAACTTATAGCCCCAGTAACCGGATCATGTCCTAAAGCCCCTCTTACAACTTTAGTATCATCATGATATTTTTCTTTTTTATCATAAACTGTATAATTAGTAAAATTCTTCATATATTTCCTTTCTTTTGTCTAAATTTAATCTATTTTGTCTAATAAAATATATGAATAAAAAAAAAGAAAATACTAGTAATTAATCTTATTTAATGTTAAAATAATATCTATGAAAAAAATTCTTATAAAACTAATAAAACTATATCAAACTATACCGGGAGATTTCCACAACCAATGTCGTTTTTACCCCACTTGTAGTAACTACGCTATAGAAGCTTTAGAAACCCATGGCCTTTTTAAAGGAAGCATCTTAATCATTAAACGTTTATTAAAATGTAACCCTTTTAATAAAAAAAGTGGTATTGATCTTGTACCACCCAAAAATTAATTATTTTTTAAACCAGCAACAAAACATTCCGCTTCTTTATCTAACTTTTCCAAAGTATCATTTGTAATCACATAATCATAATTATAATCATCAACATTAGCATCAGAATAATTAGAATTAATATTTTCTAACCCAACTCTTTTAATAAGCAAAGTTTTAGCCCCAAAATTTTTAACTGCCCTTTTAATTTCCTCTGGTTCTCTTATATGAATAAACATTAATTCATTATTAGATTTTAAAAATATATCTACTGCTTCTTTAATACTATTAAAAGCCATATCATTATATTCCGTTGTAAGTCTTTTTAAATCACTTAAAAACTTCCGATCTTTTTCCGTTTTAGTTCCCTTCCAACCAACTAAAGCTGCTACCTCTTTTACTTTATCAATTGATGAAAAATTATATACTTTGGCATATTTTTTAGTCATTTCTACAAAAGTATCTTTTCCACTTCCCCCCGTACCATTTATAATTACTATATTCTTCATATCTCTACTTCTTTCTATAACGAACATGACAAAAATCTATTCCCTCTTCTATATCTTCCCTAATTACTTCTTTATAATAATCTTCTTTATTAAAAGCTGGAAAATAAGCTAAAGCTTCCCTACATTCTCTATTTATTTCAGTAAGTAATAACTCATCTGCATCATCTATAAATAGTTTATATATGCTTTCTCCCCCAATAATAAAAACCTCTTCATCTAAAGCATTTAAATAATCCCTTAACTCATTAAATTTATTAAAAACTTTAATTCCTTCAATTTTTAAATTTTTATGAGTTAAAACAATATGTTCCCTCCCAGGAAGTAATCTTGGAAGAGAACAAAAAGTATTATAACCCATCACAATTTTATGATTCATCGTCATATCTTTAAAAAACTTTAAATCTTTTTTTAAAGGCCATATTAACTTATTATCAAGACCAATTTCACCCATTTTACCAACTGCCGCGATTATTATTATCTTTGCCATGCTATCCTCCTTCTTAAGGATATAAAAAAAGTAAAATTTTGTCAACAACTCTTGTTTAAATTTTACTTTTTATTTATAATTAAAAATAGGAGGTAAAAAAATGAATCAAGGAACTAAAGGTGATATATACACCAAAGAAATTATAAAAAGAATATTAAAAGAAGGTTGTCTAGACGAAAATCCTCGTCCAAAATATGCTGATGGCACTCCTGCTCACACCCTAAGTGTTAATCATGGCATGACTACTTATGACTTAACTAAAGGTGAAACACCATTAATAACTTTAAGACCCATCGCTGTTAAAAGTGCGATTGGTGAATTATTATGGATCTACCAAGATGCCTCAAATAATTTAGATTTACTTGCTAAAAAATATGGTGTAACTTGGTGGGATGAATGGGATATTGGAAATAGAACTATTGGTTCCTGTTATGGTGAAACTGTAAGAAGACATAATTTAATGCACAATCTCTTAGAAGGTATTAAAAAAGATCCTGATGGAAGACGTCATATCATCAATCTTTGGCAAGAAGAAGATTTTAAAGAATTACATGGCTTAAAACCCTGTGCTTATCAAACAGTCTGGAATGTAAGACATGGCTCTAATGGTATTGATTATTTAGATATGAGTTTATTCCAAAGATCTAGTGATTTTTGTACGGCTGGCTGTATCAATCAAGTCCAATATTTAGTTTTACTTTATTTAGTTGCTAGACATACAGGCTATACTCCCGGACGCTTCACTTGGTTCTATAATAATATCCAAATTTATGATCGCCACATTGATAATGCCAAAATCATGTTGGAAAGAGAACCTATCGATTGCACCCCTGAAATATGGCTCAATCCTGAAAAAAAAGATTTTTATGATTTTACCGAAGAAGATATAAAAATAATAGGTTATCCTCGTAAGTTAATTAAAGAAAAAAATCCCCAATTAACTTTTGAAATAGGCATTTAAAAAACTGACTTGAATCAGTTTTTTATTTTATTATATTTATTAATAATTTTATTTATAAATCTAAACCCATATTTTTCATATTTTAATTCTTTTAATACTCCTTCATAATTAATATCTTTACCTAAATATTTTTCTAAATATTTAATGGTATCTTCCTTTGTTAAACTATTAAAATTAATAATATCATCAAATCTTCCTAAAAACTCCTCGGAAAAAGTATCCATTAAATCATTATTCTTAATCTCTCCAAACCCAATACTATTATTCTTACAAGCATTAGAAGTCATAAATATTAAAGTATGTGAAAAATCAATCATTTCACCATGAGAATCATGAATAAACCCTTCATCCATAATCTGCAAAAATAAATTCAGTACACTTGGATGAGCCTTTTCTATTTCATCAACCAATATAATGGAATAAGGATTATATTTAACTTTATTAAATATATAATCATCTTCATATCCAATATAACCATGAGATACCCCAATAAGTTTATTAACACTAGTTTCTAAATTATATTCACTCATATCCAGTCTAATTAAATTATTTTTTAAAGTATCACTTATTATTTTAACAGAACTAGTCTTACCTACCCCACTAGGCCCCACTAACAATAATTTAAGATTGACTTCACTTTTAAAATATATCTTTAAATTATCAATAATTTTTTCTACTGCTTTATCTTGACAAAAAATCTTTTCTTTTAAATTATTATTTATTTTATTAATTAATTCTTCTTTATTTAAAAACATTGGAATATTACTTTTATCTTCTATTACTTTTAATATATCCTCTTTAGTAATAATATCATTCTTATTATTTTTAAGTTCTTTTATTTGTTTTTCAATCTCATTAATTTCTAAACAAACATCCAAAGCTTTATCAAAATCCCCATTTTTAACAAATAACTCTTTACTATTATTTAAATCTTTTAATTTAATATCAAGTGGTTTTATCTCTTCATAAGAAACACTTTTTCTTTTCACATGCGCACATATACTATCAAGTAAATCAATACATTTATCCGGATTCTTTTTTCTAAACAAATACTTATTTGCTAATTCTACAATATCATTAATATTATCCTCACTTATTTTAATTTTATGGTGATGAGAATAACTATCCTTAAGCCCTAATAATATATCTTTAGTCTCTTCTTTATTTGGTTCATTAATTAATATTGTTTCAAATCTTCGTTCTAAAGCTTTATCTTTTGCAATATATTTTTCATATTCATGAGTAGTAGTAGCCCCAATTACTTTAATTTCCCCTCTTGCTAAATATGGTTTTAATATATCACTTGCATTTATAGCTCCTTCTGCTCCTCCAGCATTAACCATCGCATGAATTTCATCTATAAACAAAATAATATTTTTATTTTTAATAACTTCTTTAATAATTTTTGTCAGTCTCTCTTCAAACTCTCCGCGATACTTCGTACCACTTACTAAATCACCCATTGGTAAATCAACAATTATTTTATCTTCTAAACTACTAGGCACTTCTCTATTTTTTATTCTTCTAGCAAGTTCTTCCACGATAGCGGTCTTACCAACTCCTGCCGGACCAATTAATAAAGGATTACTTTTCTTTTTTCTAAGTAAAACTTCAATTAAAGTATTAATTTCTTTATCTCTTCCAATTACTTTATCAAAAGTATCAACTTTATCATTAATATTAGTCCCAACATTAAATAATTCTAACTTTGTATTAACTGTAGTATTAGGTTTAATTTTTAATTCATCATATAAATCATCTAAATTAATACCCATCCCTATCATTATTCTAATTGCAATACCTTCTCCTTCATCAAGTAAAGCAAGTAATAAATGATTTTCAGTCACAATCCCTTTATTATTTTCTTTTGCATCACTTATAGCACTCGCAATAACCCTTTTAAGTAAAGGAGTATATAAATTAACCTCTAAATTCTTTTTAGGTACTCCAACAATACTAATAAGTTCTTTTTTAAAATCATCATAAGTCAAATTATATTCTGAAAGTTTAACTTTAAGTTCACTATTTTCTTTTAATAATGCAAGTAATAAATGCTCAGATCCTACATATGGATGATGCAAATTAAATCTTTCTTCTTCTGCTTTCTTCAATATCTTACTACCTGCAAAACCAAAGTTATTAAACATATATATCCTCCTATATAATCTATGTATATTAAGAGAAAAAAAGAAGCTTTTTATACATCAAAAAAGAACAGAGATAAACTCTATTCCCGTATTATAAATAAAACCTTGTCTACTAATAAAAAGGATAAGCATAATAGACAAGAATTTTATTTATTCTACTATATAAGGATTTGAAAATGTTCCTTTGTTTTCATCTTTTTCAAAAGTAAAATTAGTATTTGATTTCAAATTAATTACTGGACGCACTCCTACCTCACTGTCAGTTGTTTCTTCACGGGCTAAGCTACCAGTAATTCCAGCAACAATTATTATAGCCGCATGTTTTGGATTTCCAGTGTAAAAAACTGCTGGAGAAATTGTCCAATAACTTATTCCTGTATACAGCCAATATCCTTTATTTGTACCAACAGCACCTCCGGCATAAGCTACTTCATCCGCACTTATTAATCCAAGAGAATTAATAAGTTTTTTATTTCCTTTATTTGCATCTGTAATTGTATATAAATCATTATCATTTGGTAAACTAGTTTTTGTTACATTATCTTTTATGCATTTAAATGTTGGCTTTCTTTCTTCTTCATTCGATAACCACAATCTGTGATACGAACCATAATATGTTTCTACAGTACCAAATCCATAATTCGTATAATTTACATTTGATGTTATACTATCACCATCATATGGAGTTCTATCTCCACAAAAGCCAGCATTATCATCTATATATTCTGAATATTTACTTAAATTTTTCACATACCATGAATTTAATACATCTAAAATATCACTATTGGTTTCATTTGTATGGGCATTGGCATAAGTTGATGAATAACCACTATTTTTAGGATTACCATACATTAAACCAACATATTTATTATCACTGTACACAGAGTTAAATTTATATTTTTTTGCCGTCGAACCGGAATTATCAATAAGTGTTCCTGCACCAGTAACATATATTGGATTAATTTTATTATTATTAGGGAATGTCAAATATTGTTCTTCTCCAACTTTTCCAGAATATATTAATCTTATTGTTCCATCACCATTTATTCTAATTATTCGCCAATAAAAATCTGCAAACTTTACCCAATTATCTGTAACAGAACCTCTAAAATAATATGTTTCTCCATCATCATCTGTTCCTTTATATAATCCTCTATCCGTACTTTTGCAATTATTACCACTTTCTCCAGTATTTGTTCCGTTATCACATGCGGTTACTCCTAGAATTTTCGGAGCTTCTTCTATATAATTAGTATTTGTAAATATCACGTCAGATGCCTTGGTTACTTTATCATAATATAAATAACATTCCGTCCCATCTAAACTTAAATTCGATATTATTAATTTGCTATTTTCCCATGTTGGGATTGCTTCATTAGTACATTGTGTTTCTTTTGTATTTATTACATAAGCACTATCTGGCATTTGTTGGGCTTCTTTATATTCTCCTGTATCTTCATCTTTTATATATATTCCAAGTATGTTTATATCTGCACTTTTATTGCTTATCTCGGCATATACTCTTCCATTAAAGTTATGTCCTATATCTTCATTTTGATTATCTCCATTATCTGGATATTCTACTATTACATAATAATATTCTTTTTCTCCTGGTTCTTCTTTTGATGTTATATATTGATTATTAGTTATTATTTCTTTGG
>CANPYU010000011.1 GCA_947588665.1 uncultured Bacilli bacterium
CAATTTCAGCGCGAGAACGAATAGTTATGCTGCCACGTCCAGTTTCATAAGCCTTTTTGATACCCGAATTACCAAGAATTATGGCACCGGTTGGAAAATCTGGTCCTTTAATATATTGCATTAATCCCATTGTATCAATATCAGGATTATCTATGTAGGCTACACATCCATCGATAACTTCTCCTAGATTATGGGGGGGAATATTTGTTGCCATACCGACGGCGATTCCGGTAGTACCATTTACTAAGATATTAGGAAAGCGTGATGGTAAAATTTCTGGCTCTTGTTCTGATTCATCAAAGTTAGGAGTAAAATTTACTGTATCTTTTCTAATATCTCGCAGTAATTCTAATGATATTTTGGATAATCTTGATTCAGTATAACGCATGGCTGCTGCGCCATAACCTTCAATATTACCAAAGTTACCATGACCATCTACTAACATATAACGATAACTAAAATCTTGAGCCATTCGAACCATAGCTTCATATATACTTGAGTCTCCATGAGGATGATATTTACCCATGACGTCTCCTACAATACGAGCACTTTTTTTATGAGGTTTATCGGGGGTGTAACCAGATTCATACATTGAATATAAAATACGGCGATGAACTGGTTTTAATCCGTCCCTTAAATCGGGTAAGGCGCGAGCTACAATAACACTCATGGAATATTCAAGAAATGAATCTTTTACTTCTTTTACAATATTATTTTTTTCTAATCTATCCATTTAAACACCTCCTAAATATCAAGATTTTCGACATAAGTAGCATTAGTTTCAATGAACTCACGACGAGGTTCTACTTCTTCGCCCATTAGTTTGTTAAATATTTCATCGGCCGCGATTGCATCATCTACAGTTATTTGTCTTAAAACACGTTTATTAATATCCATAGTTGTTTCATTTAATTCTTCAGCATCCATTTCGCCTAAACCTTTCATACGCGCTATATCATATTTGGTATTTGGCGATAAACTTGCTAAATATTCATCTCTTTCTTGTTCATTTAATACATATTTTATTGTTTTCCCGTGCTTAATAACAAACAATGGAGGTTGAGCAGCATAAACATGGCCAGCTTCCACGATTGGTTTAAAAAATCGATAGAAGAGGGTTAATAATAAAACACGAATATGGGAACCATCAACATCGGCATCGGTCATAATAATAATTTTATGATAACGAAGTTTATCAAGATTAAAATCTTCGCCAATTCCAGTTCCAAACGCAGTTATAATAGTTCTTATTTCTTCATTTGATAGGGCACGGTCTAAACGAGCTTTTTCAACATTTAGAATTTTTCCACGAAGGGGAAGAATAGCTTGGGTCATACTGTCTCTTCCTTTGATAGCAGAACCTCCGGCAGAATCTCCCTCGACTAGAAATATTTCACTTATAGTAGCGTCTTTACTTTTACAATCAGCAAGTTTACCAAAAAAGTTAGTTACATCTAAAGCCCCAGAACGACGAGTTGCTTCTCTAGCTTTTTTAGCGGCTATACGAGCACGAGAGGCAGTCATACTTTTTTCAACAATACTTTTGGCAACTTGAGGATTTTCCATTAAATATCTTTCTAAGCCTTGACCAAATACATCACTCGCGATTTTACGAACTTCACTGTTACCTAATTTAGTTTTTGTTTGACCTTCAAATTGAGGATCTGGGTGTTTACAAGAGATAATCATAGCGAGGCCTTCTCGAACATCATCACCACTTAAAGCATCATCTTTTTCTTTTAATAATTTAGCATTTCTGGCATAATTGTTGATAATTCTGGTTAAAGCATTTTTTACACCATCTTCATGAGTACCACCTTCATAAGTGTTAATATTATTTGTAAAAGAATATATATTAGCGGTGTATGAATCATTATATTGCATAGCTACTTCTATACTAATATTGTCTTCCATACCTTCAACATATATAACGTCTTCATGTAATGGTTGTTTATTTTTATTTAACATATTAACATATTCAATAATACCACCATTATAACAGAAAACATCACTTTTATCGGGTACTCGTTCATCTATTAAATGGATTCTTAATCCTTTATTTAAAAAGGCTAGTTCTCTTAGACGGGTTGATAATGTTTCATAATTAAATTCTGTTGTTTCTTTAAAAATGGTAGGATCAGCTTTAAATGTTACTGTTGTTCCGGTTCTATCTTTAGCACATTCTTCAATTATTTTCATAGGTTCACAAGGATGGCCACCATTTTCAAATCTTTGATAATGAACTTCACCATCACGATAGACGCGAACTTCTAACCATGTAGATAGAGCATTTACAACAGAGGCTCCAACACCGTGTAAGCCACCACTTACTTTGTAGCCGCCTCCACCAAATTTTCCACCAGCATGAAGAACTGTAAAAATTGTTTCAATGGTTGATAAGCCTGTTTTTTCATTTATACCAGTAGGCATACCTCGGCCATCATCTTTTACAGATACAGAATTATCTTTATGGACAACTACTTCTATATCATCACAGAAACCCGCGAGAGATTCATCAACAGCATTATCAACAATCTCCCATACAAGATGATGTAAGCCTTTTTCACTAGTTGATCCTATATACATTCCCGGGCGTTTTCTTACCGCTTCTAGACCTTCTAAAACTTGAATATCACTATCAGTATAATTATTTTCCATTTGTTATTCCTCCTTTACTTTACCATTTATAACATGAAATATTTTAGATTTCGCTAATAAGTTTGAAGCCACAAAATCTATTTCAGTAGTAGTTATAAATGTTTGTAACTTATCATCAAGTAATGTTAAAATATTATTTATTTTTTCTTGATCTAATTCACTAAATAGATCATCTAAGATGAGAATAGGTTTTTTCCTTAGATTATCTTCAATATTTTTTATTTCCGCGAGTTTAAAAGCTATCACACTGTTTTTTTGCTCACCGACAGATGAAAATTCTTTAACAATTTCTTTATCAACTATAAATTCAACATCATCATGTTGAGGGCCAAATAGGGTTTTTCCCATAATTATTTCCCGGGAAATATTTTTTTCATACATATGTAGTAATTGCTCTTTTGTTTTATTTTTGTATTCACTTTTGTAATTTAATGATAAATGGCCTTTGTTAGTGATTTTAAAATAAATATCAGAGATATACTTATTAATGTTATTTAAAAAATCTTGTCTAATGGAAACAATTTTTAAACCAGTATTAATTAGTTCTTCAGTTAAAATATTTAAGAAATCATGATTAAAATTATTTTTTTTACTAAGGGCTTTTAAATAGGAATTTCGCTGTTTTAAGAGCTTGTTATAAGTATTTAAATACATGAGGTACTCTCGGTTGATGCCAGATATTTCTATATTTAAAAGTCTCCTTCGGGTCATAGGGGTATCTTTAATTATTTTTAAATCATCAGGATTAAATAAAATAACATTAACTTTAGTTATATAATCACTTATTTTAGAAATTTTGTTATTATCAATTTTAATGTGTTTACCTGTATCACTTATAACTATCTTATAACTATTTAAAATATTATCCATGATTAGGCCTTCTATTTTAGCAATATTTTTGCCTTTTTTAATTACAACATTTTCATTGCCTAAACGGAATGTTTTGGTAAGTCCTAAGATATAAATTGCTTCAACTAAATTTGTTTTACCCATACCATTCTTGCCATAAATGATATTTGTTTCTGGACTAAATTTTAGATCCAGAGATTCGTAATTACGAAAATTGATTAATTTTAAACTTCTAATTTCCATTTTTTGCCCCTACTTTGTTGATTTTAAAAAATTTGGTATTTTGATGTACTCCTATACCTAAAGATATTATATCATAAAATTTTGGCTATTTAAAGTTGTTTTTTTAGATTTTGCCGCATTAAAGTTGATTCCAAACGAGTGGCTCGGAGAATTTGTTTATCTAAAATATAATAGGTAATATTTAGTATGACTTTTTGCATATTTTTGAACTCGATAATGACATGATTATGGTTATGGGGATAGTAATTTAAAACATTAGTTAAATTAATCCAACAACATTTGAGATTGCGACTAGAATGAGTAGGAACTAAAATCATAACTTTTCTTTCATTAAGAATAATTGGGGGTTTATAAGGACTACCTAATAAATAGGAACTACCTTGTTGTCTACCTTCGAGACTTGAGCCATTTAGATAACAATTATGAATAACTATATCTATAGTAGGTTCATCAATGATAAAAGTTCTTTCATTTTCAATAATCTCCGTCATACTTTCTTTAGGAATTAAAAGATTAGTTTTATCTGTTATAATATAAGGCATAAAAAATTGCCTCCTTTCATATAAATAACTATGTTATATCATATTTAGAAAGCAAAATTTGTCGAACCATAGGGAAAATATTTGTTTTTGGTCTTATTAATATGTTTTAATTGGTAAAATTAATTGAATTAGGGACTCATCAGTTAAAGATTTGATAATTAATGGTTTAACATCACTGTTAAGTAATAATAATATTTCATCTTCTTGCATAGTTTTTATAGCTTCAAGCATATATTTTGAGGAGAAGGAAATTTCTAATTTTTCTTTATTATTAGTTTCGACGGTTAATTGTTCTTCAACTTTTCCTATTTCTGAGGCATAAGAATTGATGATCATTTTGGTATTATCTAAAGACATTTTGACAATATTTTTATCTTTACCTTGAGTTAAAAGAGCGGCACGATCAATCGCGTCATTAAAGTCTTTTTTATTAACTTTAATAATATAAGCAAACTCACTAGGTATTAGATTTGATGTATTTGGGTAATTACCACTTAATAAATTAGTTTGGAAATTAATATTTTTATAGATAAATAACGCTTTATTATTAAATATGTGCATTACAACGTCTTCTTCATCAGTAATAATTCTTTCTAATTCCATTATATTTTTACCAGGAATGACTATTTCAATATCTTTTTCTATTGGTGTTGATAACTTAACATTTTTTTTCGCTAGACGATAAGAGTCAGTTGCAGTTGTTTCCAAAACATCTTTGCTAAATTTAAAGTTAACACCAGTTAAAATTGGTCTTAGTTCTTGATTTGAAATAGCAAATACTGTTTGATTAATAATAGTTTTAAAAATGTCACCTTTAATTATTATAGGCTCTTTACTAAGTTCTAACTTTACATCTGGATAATCATTGATATCTAAACAATTTAAGTTGTATTGGTTGTTATCAGTATAAATTTTGATTTTTAAACCATCGATAACTTCAAAATTGATAATATCACTAGGCATTTTTCTGACAATATCTAAAATATATTTACTTTGAATTATTATGCCACCTAAGTTGGTAATTTGTTTAATATTTTTGGCTTCAATTAATACTTTAATAGTTAGTTCTGAGTCACTTGCGGTTAAGTTTAAGCCTTCTTTTGTTAATTCAAATTTGATACCATTTAAAACAGGGATTACGTTTTTAGTAGATATTGCTCTTATAACATCATTTAATCCTTCTAATAAAACATTTTTTTCAATTGTAAATTTCATATTTATTCCTTCTTTCTAAAATATATTAGTATTTATTATACTGTTAGTAATGTTTGTAAGTAGTTTTTGAGCCTTTATTTAAGGCAAAATTAATAATTTTTATTGTTGATAATTGTTTGTTTATTAACATTATACTAGAGTTTTATCTACAATTTTGATTTTATTTCTTTGATAGTCCTTTCTAGCTCGGTGTTAGATATTAATTCTTTTTCAATTTTATCACAGGCAAATATAACTGTTGAGTGGTCTCTACCTCCAAATTCTAGGCCAATTCTTGGAAATGTTTCGTCTGTTTCGAGCCGACAGAGATACATCGCTAGTTGTCTTGGATGAGCGACTTTATTACTTCTTTTTTTGCCTTTCAAATCATCAATGGTTATATTATAATGATCAGCGACGGCTTTTTGGATTTTGGTAATATTATTGTTAGAATAAATGTTTTTATTAACAAAATCTTTTAGGGCTTCACAAGTAAATTCTAAATCTATAACTTTGGGAACAATCATCGCGGTATAAGCCATAAGTCTATTTACGGCTCCTTCTAAAAATCGAACATCATTTTGACAAGCATTAGCTATATATTCAATACTTTCTTCTTTCATTAAATTAGCTAGGCTAGTGTTTTCAATTTTTTTTCTAATAATCCGGCATCGAAGGTCAAAGTCGGGAGGATATATATCTACTGGTAGTCCCCACATAAATCGGGAACGAAGGCGTTCCTCTAATATTTTTAGGTCATCCGGTGAACGATCACTGCTGATAATTATTTGTTTATTTGATTGATGAAGGTAATTGAAGGTGTTAAAGAATTCTTGTTGGGTTTTTTCGGCACCAACTAAGTATTGGATATCATCAATTATTAAAACATCGATATTACGGTATTTATTTTTAAATTCGGTTGCATATTCTAAAGTGTTTTTAGCATTATCAGGATTAGCAATATTAGTATATTCGGTCATAAATTCGTCGCAAGTACAGTAGAGGACTTTACGATTAGAGCTTGCAGTAATATAATTTCCGATCGCATGCATTAAATGCGTTTTGCCAAGGCCACTTTTTCCATAAATAAATAAAGGATTATGGATGCGTCCAGGAGCTTCAGCAACGGCCATTGCGGCTACTTTAGCTAAACGATTAGTGTCGCCCACTACAAAATTATCAAAATTAAGATTGGGATTTAAGTTAGTATTAAAATTATTGTTGATAACTTCTTCTTTATTAACAGGTGGGGGTGGAAGAGTATCTAATTCTTCTTCTAAAACAAATTCTATATCATAGTTTATATTATTGATATTATATAAAGTTCTTTCTATTAAAGAATAATAGTTATCGCCAAGCATACGTTTGTGGATTTCCATTGGAACTTCAAAAGTAATTTTAGTGGAGGTTAAAGAAACTATTTTTAAATCGTTGAACCAAGCATGAAATGATGCTGGATTAATTTCTTTATATATGTTATCAAGAAATGTTTTTAGTAATGAGTCTTTATCCATAAACCTTCACCCCGCTTATAGTCCTAATGTTTTGTAAGATAATTGTATCGCAAAAAAGGTCGAAAATAAAGATAAAAATGTAAAAAAAAATTATTCACAAGTTATACACATAGTTTTTCTTAGTGTTTATCGCTAATTAAAGAGTTATAAACACTACTAACAAAATATAATTTTGATTAATTAACAATTAACAATGTAAATTTTTAAGTAAATTGTGGAATATGTTAGTAAATATAAAATGTTTTTATTTTGGTTAGATTTTATTTATGATGGATAATTTTTCTTAAATGTTTATAAGTAAGTTGTTATTCACTTTTTAATTAAAAAAAGTTGTTGATTAGATATACGGGGATAAGTTTTTTGAAATAGATGATTGTTAATAAGATGTGAATGAAAAAAATTATCCACATTATCCACATTTTATTGTTGATAACTTTAGTTAAATTTACATATTAATTAAAATTTCTTGATTAATTGTTTTTTATGTATTAAATTTGACTTTACGTTTTTTTTATGTTATTATATTCAAGCGATTGGAGGGGTTTAGATGTACGAGTTGTGTTTAGATAAAGCGTGTATTTATTTATCTAATTGTGCTAATATTGGTATGGCTGAGTTTGCTAATTTTTATAAACTTTTTGATACTGTTTTTTCTTTAGATTCCGATCTTAAAGATAAATTACACACATTTGGCCGATTACTTGTTGGTGTATCTATAAATGATATTTTAACATATGATGATGAAGCTTTAATTGAATTTCAAAAACGTAAATTAATGAATTGCTTAGATTTAATGTATACATTTAAGAGATAAGTTATTATTTTATCTTTAAGTATTGTATTTAAAATTCTTGACTATTTGTTAATAAAATATTATAATTAAACTACTTGAAATTTTTAGAGGAGGTGGAGTTCATGAAAAGAACATATCAACCAAATAATCGTAAAAAAGCTAAAAAACATGGATTTTTTGCTCGTAAAGAGTCAAATGTATTAAAGAGTAGACGTAAAAAAGGTCGTAAAGTTTTAGCTAGATAACCACTTTTTTAGAGTGGTATTTTTTTTGAAAGTAAGTGATTAGCTTGAAAAAATATGAAGTGGTAAAGAAGAACGTGGATTTTAATGATATAATTTTAAATGGAAGATGTTTTAAATCTAAATATTATAATATATATTATAAGGATGGAATAAAAGATTATCCTATGTTTGGATTGGCTGTTAGTAAAAAATGTGGGAATGCAGTTGAAAGAAATAAAATTAAAAGGAGACTTAGATATATTATAGATAAAAATAAAAAATTGTTTTCAAATAAGCATAATTATATTATAATGGTAAAGAAGGGTATTTTAAATATTACATTTCAAGAGATGGAAAAAAATTTAGTGGATACTGTGGAAAGGATATAAAATGAAAAAAATTAAAATTGGAATTATAGTTTTAATGATTATTATGCTTACTGGATGTGGGAATAGTAATTATATTATGAAAGATAATAAACCAGTACAAAATGATGCGACGGGTCAAGTATTGCAAAAAGATATTTTATGTAAGCCAGTAGATAAAGATTTAGATAAATTATATTCAGAATATAAAGATCAGACAAAAATACCTTATGATAAACTACCTAAATGTGCTGATTTTAAAATGAGTAGTAATAAAGCTTCGGGATTATGGGAAGGTTTGTTTGTTAAACCTTTAGCGTTTATTATATTGAAATTAGGATATTTAATTAATAATTTTGGATTATCAGTAATTATTATTGGATTGGCAATTAGATTAATTTTGATGCCTATTTCAAGAAAAACTATGAAACAATCTAATAATTTAAAGAAAGCTCAACCGGAATTAGCTAGAATAGAAAAGAAATATCAAAATAGAACTGATAATGAGGCAATGCTTCAAAAGTCTCAAGAAATGATGATGGTATATAAAAAATATGATATAAGCCCATTTGGTAGTTGTTTACTTGCTTTTATTCAGCTTCCTTTGTTCTTTGCTTTTTTGCAGGCTATAAATAGGACACCGGCGATATTTGAGGATAAGTTTTTTGGCTTAACATTAGGTAGAACACCGATGATGGGACTTTTTGAATATCATCAATGGGGTTATATAGCTATAATTATTTTAATTATTTTGACAACTTATTTATCATTTAGAAATGCGATGGGTTCAAATCAAACAGGCAGTCCGGAAATGGAAAGTCAAATGCAATTTATGTTTAAGTTTATGATTATTATGATTTCAGTGGCATCTTTATATTTGTCAACTGCGATAGCACTTTATTGGATAGCGACAAATGGTTTTGTAGTAATACAAAATATGGTATTTAAAAAATTAAATGAGATGGAAGAGAAAAAAGATGTTATAATTAAGCCAAAGAAAGAAAAAAGGGTTAAGAAAGGAAAGTAGTCATGAATGTAGTATGTGAAGTTGCAAAAACAAAAGATGAAGCATTAAAACAAGTATTAACTAAGTTAAATGCGAGAGAAAGTGAAATTGTTTATTCTTTTAATGAATCTAAAGGGGGCCTTTTTAAGGGAACTCAATATGAATGTAGAGGTTATCTTAAAACAGATGTATTAAGTGATGCTGAAGAATTCTTAAAAGAAATATTAAAAGGTATGGGAATAGATGCAACATTTGAAGTAAGTTCAAAAGAAAATACAACAACTATTAAAATGTACTCTTCTAATAATCCGATTTTAATTGGAAAAGATGGACGTAATTTAGAGGCTTTATCAGTGATTGTAAGACAATTTATTAAAAATAAGGCACCGGTTAATGGTCCTAGAGTTTTACTTGATGTTGAAGACTATAAAGATAGGCAAGTTAAAAGATTAGAAAGACTCGCTAAAAACTTAGCTAGAGAAGTTAGATCTACAAAACAAGATATAGAAATGGATAATATGAATTCTTATGAAAGAAGAATTGTTCATAATATTTTAACGGATTTTAAAAATATTAAGACCGAAAGTGTTGGGGAAGAACCTAACAGACACGTGGTTATAAAATATGTGGAATAAGTTTAAAAATAGTTTATTTAATATTAAATTGGGGTAATTGTTGGTTACTCTGATTTTTTTATTTGATATTGTGGTGGTGAATAAATTTTGAAAGAAAAAGATTTGAAAATTTTGTTAAGTGAAAATTATGATGAGGCAGTAGTCGCAAAGATTATTAAGGGAATGAAGGAAGATAGAAAAGTAACTTTAAGAATAAATACTTTAAAAGCAACTAGAGAAGATGTGTTGAGTGTTTTAGATGAAGCGGGAATTATATATAATTTTGTTGCATGGTATGATGATGCTTTAATAATAGAAAATAAAAAAGAGGAGGATATTAGAAATTTAGATATATATAAAGATGGTAAGATTTATTTACAAAGTTTAGCAGCGATGATACCTTCTTTGATGCTATCTCCTTTAGAAAATGAGATGATTTTGGACATGACGGCCGCGCCTGGAGGTAAAACGACTCAAATCGCCGCTTTAGGAAATAATAAAGTAATGATTACGGCGGTAGAAAAAAACAAAATTAGAACGGAAAGACTTAAATATAATGTTGATAAGTTAGGGGCTAAGAAAGTAGTAATAATTAATGATGATGCGCGAAAGCTAAAAGGGTATATATTTGATAAAGTTTTACTTGATACACCTTGTAGTGGTGCAGGAACCCTTAAAATTATTGATGGGGTGGTTAAGCAAGAATTCAGTGAGGAACTTATTAATAAATGCATGAATGTTCAAGAAGAGTTGCTTTCTCGGGCTATAGATATGGTTTTGGTTGGGCATGATATTGTGTATTCTACTTGCTCTATATTAAAATGTGAGAATGAAGATATAATAAAAAAGTTTGTGGATAAAGGTGTAGTAAAGATTATTAATATAGATAAAGATAGATTTAAAAATGTAGAATTACTTCCAACATCTGTACCTGGTGTTTTGGGTATTATGCCTAATAGTGAATATGAGGGATTTTTTGTTGCACATTTAAGGAAGATATAATATAATGGAGATATAGAGGTAACGGTAACTATGATAGAAGTAAAAGAGTTAGAAAAAATATCTAAAAGTAATATAAATGAAAATTATCGCTTTAGAAATTATTTAAAAGGTCATGCTGATGAAAAAGAATTAGATGAACAATTTAGAGAGTTGCACAATAAGTATTTTAAAAATTATGATTGTAGTAAATGTCGGAATTGTTGTAAAAAATTGGGAGTTTCAATGACTGAAAGTGAATTAAAAAAGATTTGTGATTATTATGAATATGATGAATCTTCTTTAAAAAATATTTTGAAAGAAAAGTATGGAGAATATGTGGCTAGTCCTTGCCCATTTTTGTTAGAAAATAATGATTGTAAGATAGATAAATGTCTACCTCATACTTGTTTAGAATATCCTTATACTAATCAGCCAGAAAGATTATGGAGCTTACTTGGAGTAGTAAAAAATAGTGAGATTTGTCCAGTAGTCTATGAAATACTAGAAGAGTTAAAGAAAAAGTATAATTTTAGATAGGGTGTTAATATGAGTGATTATGAAAAAGGACTAGA
The DNA here is from genome assembly GCA_947588665.1 of uncultured Bacilli bacterium. The sequence continues at coordinate 11,556 of CANPYU010000011.1, forward strand.
AAAGAATAGAGAACGAAATAAAAAATTTTTTGATGAATTTGAATCTTGGCTTCAAAGAAAAAATTTGGGAGTTAAAACTATTAGAAAGCACTTAAGTAATATTGATTTATATGTTAATGATTATTTAAATTATTATGAAGTTACAAAGATGGAAGAAGGATTATTTGAAACATTTGGTTTTTTAAATGGTTGGTTTATTCGAAAATGTCTTTGGGCTTCTAAAACATCAATTAAAGATATGGCAGCTAGTATTAGGAAGTTTTATAAATGTATGTGTGAACTGGGTTATGTTAATAGGGAAGATTATAATATATTAAGTGATGAATTAAGTAATAATATGGATGAATTTTTAGAATCATTAGATGAGTTTGATAATTTTGATTTAGAAGATTATTAGAAAAGAGGAGTAAAATGAATAATAAATTAAATAATATGATTAATGAATTTTTAAAAAATGTTGATGCAAAAGATGAAAAGGAATTAAATGAGAGATTACAAGAATTTTTTAAGAAATATAATAATGGGGAAATAGAATATGAAAATACCCCTTTAGATAATGCATATGAACTGCTTGAAAAGGCTCAAAAGGCCAAAAGTGAAAAGCAAGCAATTAAATTTGCTAAACAAGCTTATCAGTTATGTCCTGATTGTTTTGATGCTATATTATTTCAAGCTAATAGAGAAGATAATCCTATAAAAAGAAATAAGATGATAGATGATGGCTTAGATTATGAGAAGAAAAGATTAACTAAAGAGAAATATTTTGAAAAAGAAAATATTGGACATTTTTATACTATATTTGAAACTAGGCCTTATGTTAGAGGACTGTATACTAAAGCTTGTTATTTGCTTGATGATGGTAAGGTTAGTCAAGCTAAAAATGTATGTTTAGAGATATTAAAATTAAATGAAAGTGATAATACTGGGGCAAGATATCTTTTAATGGCTATTTATGCTTATTTTGAAGATGAAAAAAATCTAATTAAGCTTTATGATAAATATTCAGAGCAGAATTTTGAGATGTTATTTCCTTTATTTGTATTATATTATAAATTGGGTAATGATGAAAAAGCTATTAAGTATTTGAAATTAATTGATAAAGTTAATCCTAATTTTAAAAAATTTATTAAAGATGAAATAGATGATGATGAAATATCTATAGATGGATATTACCAAAAGGGATGTATGTCTGAAATTTTAATGTATTTTCAAGATTATTGTTTTTTGATTAGAACTATGCAGACAATGGAGTACTATGTTTTAGAACATTAAAATAATTGATTCAATAAATATGGTTGTGATAAGATTTTTGAAGGGAGTTTATGAATATGAAAAAAGATGAGATTACAATTAAAAATACTAAACAGGAGATATTAGATGCTTTAAATGCAGCGTTATTAAGGGAGAAGAATAGTGCTAAAGTAAAATCTAATCCTATAGAAGAAGATAAGATTAGAAAGACCCAGGTTGCAGTTGCAGAAACTAAGAAGAATGTAGAACAAAATATATTTTCCGTAGAGCTAAATAATAAATTTAAAGATTTAGAATTGGCAATAAGTGAAGAAGAAGAAAAATTAAAAAATTTATATGGACTTGAAAAAGAAATGAATAATTTAACGTTAGTTGTTAATGCTGGTAAAGATTTTTTAGAACAGCTTGATAATAGAAAAAGAAATGAGACGGCTAGAATTGATTTGGAGTTAAAAGAGTTAGAGGAAGAGTATAAAAGAAAAAATGAAGTATTAAGTAATGAATATGAGTTAAAAAGTAAAACTTTAAAGATTGAGAGAGAAAGGGAAATAGAAGAATATAATTATAAAATAAAAAGAGAAAGAGAACTTGCTAATAATGCTTGGGAAGATGAAAAGAAAATTAGAGAAATGGCGTTGAAAAATAAAGAAGAAGAAACGGAAAAATTATTAAGTGATGTTCAAAATAAAGTAAAATATTTAGAAGAATTAGAAAAGAAAGTTGCAGATATTCCTAATTTGTTAAGTAAAGAATATGAAAGGGGAGTTAAAGAAACTAAGGTTGAGCTTGAAAAAGATCATAAATATGAAATAGAGTTGTTAAAAAAAGATTATCAGAATATTATTGATAGACAAAATGATAAAATTGAGTCTTTAAAGGAAGAGTTAAATAAATTAGGAAGCTTAAATGTTAATTTACAAGAAAAAATGGATAAGGCTTATATAGAGTTAAAAGAATTAGCAACAAAGACTGTAGAAGCAAATGGAGGAGTGAAGATTCTTGGTCAGAATAATTCATTAGAAAATAAATAATAAAATATATAATAATTTGGTGAATGGTTTGATAGCTATGTAAGATTAAGTATTTATGTTATCACGTTATAAGTTATTTTTCATAATTTATATTAGGTGATAAACATGGATTATGTAGATGGAAGGGCTAGAAAAAAAGTTGTTATAGATCCTGGGCATGGGGGAGAAGATCCGGGAACTAGTGCTAATGGTATAGTTGAGAAAGATTACACTTTAATGATTAGTAAATATATGGCTGATAGATTAAATGACCTTGGAATAGAAAATGCATTAACAAGGGAAAGTGATATCACTTTAGATTCTAATAATAGGCCGAAGAAAGCCCAAAGCTTATATGGAAGTGGTAATGATGTTATAATGGTGTCTAATCACATAAATGCCGGAGGAGGAGATAGCCATTGTGTAACTAATGTATAACAATTAAAGTCTAATTTAATAGATAAAAACTAATCGGATAAAGTTTATTTATATGATTGAGTATGATATAATAACAGTATAAAAAAGGCGTGATTACTCTATGAAATGTATACTTATGAATAAAAATAAAGAAGTATTGGTTGCTGAGTATGATACTGCAACAAGTGTTTTTATTAAAATATATGAAGTTAAAGATATTAATTATGCTCCATATATTTTAAAGAGCTTTTATATTGAAGATGATATTAATGATACTCCTTTTAGAACTAATTTAAGTGAATGGTTTAAAGGAAGAGGCATTCCTGCATGGCGAGATAAATTAGATTTGTTATTACATAGGCTTAATATAACAGCACCTTATGAACTTTTAGATAAAGCTTTTGGTTTATCTTTATCAGATCAATATTGGTTAAAACCAGAAGGTAGTAATATTACATATGATGATATTAATTTTTTTGAAAATGATTTTGATTATGCGGAATTTATGGAAGCGTCATTATCAATTAATAGTAGAACAATAACTAAAGAAGCTTCATTAAAAACTCCAAACAATACAACAGATGGTATGCTTAAAAAAGCTTGGATTATAGATAATGGTATAAGATATTTATTAAAGGGTGGCT
>CANPYU010000012.1 GCA_947588665.1 uncultured Bacilli bacterium
CATCCCATGATTACGAAGGTCAACTCTTAATATGGCCGCTTCATCTTTTAAAGTATCGCTTAAATATTCATAGTTACCTTTTGGATTATAATATATCTTTTTATTTTCTTTAGTTTTTTCTTTTACTCCCCTTTCATCTTTGTCATAACCTCCACTGTGGAGGAGAATAACTAAATCGGGACTAGTTATATTTCCTTCTAATACGCCTCTAATGATTAGACCATCAGGCATCTTAAATTCAACTGGCATTTTATCCTCTCAGGACTCTAATTTACGAAGTTTTTCTTGTTCTTGAGCTAATTTTTCCTTTTCTTGTTCTACTAAATTAGCAGGAGCTTTATTTACAAAGTTAGCATTATTTAATAGAGCTTCTCTTTTAGCAATAGATGATTTTAAACTTGTAATTTCTTTTATAAGGGCTAGTTTATCTTCTTCAGTTTGTTCTTTTTCATAATAGATTGTTAAATCAAATTCTTTATAAGTTACTTTATAAGATGTTAAGTTTAATTCTTCTTCAGTAATATTAGTAATTTTAAGAATTTTTTTAATTAGTTCATAATCACTATTATTATTAAATTTTATTTGAACTGTTTTATCCATATGATTTTCTTGATATATTTTACGATAGATTTTAATAAATTCAATCATATCAGTGATATTAGTTTTTTCTTCTTTAAATATTTCTTTTTTATTATATAGAGGATACGCGCTAATCATAATATTAGTAGTATTATCTATTTTACTATATATTTCATCAGTTACATAAGGCATAAAAGGATGTAACATTTTTAAAATGCCGATTAGAACTTTTTTTAATACGGTTTTAGTTGTAGGATTATCTAAACTAAATTTAGCAAATTCAATATAATTATCACAAAAATCATTATAAATAAAATTATAAATTGTATTACCAGCATTATTAAGTTCAAATTTATCCATAAATTTAGTTACTTCTTTAATTGTTTCATTATATTTAGTTAAAATCCATTTATCTATTTTTTGATAGTCATAAGCTTCTTCTTTTAAAGTTTCAATATTCATGATAACAAACCGAGAAGCATTCCAAAGTTTATTAATAAAATTCCAAGTTGATTTTAAGTTTTCTTCATCAAATTTTAAATCCATTCCATTAGATACGGCAGTAGTTAAATAAAATCTTAAAGCATCGGCACCATATTTTTCACAACATTCCATAGGGTCAATGCCATTACCTAAACTTTTAGACATTTTACGTCCTTGTTTATCTCTTATAAGACCATGAATTAAACAATATTCAAAAGGTCTTTTATTTAAGAATTCTAAGCCTTGAAAAGTCATACGATTAACCCAGAAAGGAATAATATCATAACCGGTTACGAGAACATTATTAGGATAATATGTTTTTAAATCATCTGTTTCATCGGGCCAACCTAAAGTAGAAAATGGCCAAAGAGCACTAGAGAACCAAGTATCTAGGACATCTTCATCTTGATGCCAACCTTCTTCAGTAGGTGCTTCTACTCCGACATAAACTTCATTATCTTTATACCAAGCAGGAATGCGATGTCCCCACCAAAGTTGTCTTGAAATACACCAATCATAAGTTATCTCCATCCAGTGGTTCATAATTTTTTCATAACGTTTAGGAACAAAGTTAACTTTAGTATCTTTATTTTTTTGATTTTCTAAAACACGGTCGGCTAAAGGACGCATTTTAACAAACCATTGTTTAGAGATAATTGGTTCAATTAAAGCACCACTTCGCTCACTAAAAGGAGCATTATGCGTAATATTTTCGACGTTTAGTAATAATCCTTGAGCTTTTAGGTCCGTGATTAGTTTTTCACGGGTAATAAAACGGTCTAGGCCTTCATAACCAAGCGCGGTATCAGACATGGTGCCATCTAAATTAATACATTTTATAGCTTCGAGATTATGTCTTAATCCTACTTCATAATCATTTGGGTCGTGATATGGGGTTATTTTAACACAGCCTGTACCTTTTTCCATATCAGCATGTTCATCTAAAATGATAGGAATTTTACGGCCTAAAATGGGTAATATAACATTTTTGCCATGATATTTTTTATATCTTTCATCATTAGGATTAACGGCAACGGCAGTATCACCAAATAAAGTTTCAGGTCGAGTGGTGGCAACATCTAAATAATCGTCACTATCTTCGATTTGATATTTTAAGTGATAGAAAGCACCGGGAATATCTTTATAAATAACTTCTTCATTAGATAAAGCAGTCATAGCAACGGGATCCCAATTGATTATTTTTTCTCCTTGATAAATTAAGCCTTTATTATATAAATCAACAAATACTTTACGGACTGCTTTAGATAGGCCATCATCAAGAGTAAATCTTTCTTTAGAATAAGCGAGAGAAAGGCCTAATTTAGCCCATTGTTTATGAATATTTTCGGCGTATTCATCTTTCCAAGCCCAAGCATGTTTTAGCCATTCCTCCCGAGATAAACTACGAGGATTAATACCGTTTTCTTTTAATTTTTTATCAACTTTAGCTTGAGTTGCGATACCGGCATGGTCCATTCCTGGTAACCAAAGAGCCTTAAAGCCTTGCATTCTTTTATACCTAATTATAGTATCTTGAATACTAGTGTCCCAAGCATGACCAATATGTAATTTTCCTGTAACATTTGGTGGGGGTATTACAATGCAAAATGGTTCTTTTGCTTCTTTATTAGGTTCAAAATAACCATTGTTCTTCCATTTTTCATATTTATCCTTTTCTACCATTAAGTGGTCGTATTTCTTATCTAACATATGTTCCTCCTCTAAAATAAAAAAAGATGGCTACCAAAGGGCGAATTATCGCGGTACCACCTTTTATTGTACTTAATAATTTTAACGCATTACTGCGGAATATTTTCAACTCCCAAGCAACCTTCAAAAATATTACTTATCTTTTTACACCTAATAAAGACTCTCTTTAAAGTAATAGTTTTTTACTCCTCTTGTTCTTCGTTTTTCTAGTATATTTTATCAAATTATTAATAATTTGACAATAGTTAATTTTAGGATTTATAATATTATATGAAATAAAGGTGGAATATTAATGAAACGTGATAACTGTATAAGTATTTTAAGTCTATTCGATAATTATGGAGAGTATATTTGTAATATTGGTAAAGCCATGGATAAGGCGGGCATTTCTATTTCAAAAATGAGAAGACTTACTGGTTTAAATTATGAAATTGTAAAAAAATATTATGAAGATAATAGAATGGATAAAGATGTTTTAGCAAGAATAACATATGTTTTATCAGCTTATGGAATAGACCCAAATGAATTAATAGAATATATTCCGCCTAAAAAATAATAAAAGGAATGGTTTATTAATGTTAGTAATGGAAATAGTTGGATTAAATACTAAATGGTATAGATATCAAAAAAGAATGACACAGGAAGATTTTGCAGATAAAACAAATTTTAAAATGGCTTATATTAGTACAATTGAGAATGGTAGTGCTAATCTTACTTGTAAAAATATTGATGTTATTGCTAAAGCATTAGATATTAAACCTATACTTTTATTTGATGATAAAACGGCAATAAAAGCTAAAGTGTTACCTAAAAGAGTAGATATGTATATGAAGGTTAGAATAAATTTGGGCATTTAAAAAGCAACGACTTAATTTAAGCCATTGCCTTTTTTATTTTAGCTTTCTGTTAAATAGCCATCAGGTGTTGCAGTATAAATTTTATTTGTGCTCTTTATTTTGATAGTATAACCACTGGAATTTCTGGTTATTTGATAATCATTCTCATAATATTCACTAATATCAATATCATAAGATAGTGAAAAACTATAACTGCCATATTCCCCAATATTTAATTTGTTATCTTGAGTTATTAAAACATAATATTCATCATAAAGAATTATATCTTTATATCCAGTATCATCTATTCTATTGCCTTCAAAGTCATAAATATAACATTTATCATCATTATCAGTTACTTTTAAGTAATTACCCCGATAATCAGTTATTTTATAACCATATTTATCAGTCATCTTTTGACCAGCATTATCAAGTAACATATATGTTCCAGAACTTTCTTTAACCATATAATAATCGCCCATTTTTTCTAGTTCATCATAGTTAAATGGAATAGCACTTTCAACTTTATCGCCAATTCTTATCATACCATATTTATTACTCTTATTTTTAGCCATTACATAGGCTTCTTTAGATTCAATAAATGATACTTTGGTTTCATTAGTATATCCTCCAGCATCAACACTGGCATATTTACTTAAAGTTTTATTTTCTTTAATATCTTGTAATATAATAGTTGGTTTAGATGTATCAATACTATCTAAAACAAATACATAGCGATCATTAAATACAGGAATCCATCCAAGATTTTCAGAGTTATCTATTTCAATATCATTTTTGCTATAGAATGATTCTGTTGCCACCGTACAAGTACTTAATGATTTAGTATCTTTTTCAATCGTGTTTTTATTGCTACAACTATATTTGCCTAATAGTTCTTCTTTTTCTTCATCTTTATAGAAATATAAATTACCATCAAAATAATTTAAATAAGGAAGTTCACTACTTAATTTACCTTCATAAGTATTAATCATTTTACTTTTATCCATGTTCTTATTTTTATATTTAACTTCAATAGTATTATTTTCTAAATTTAAAGTATACGCTTCTTTAGTTTCAATTAGGGTTTTATTTTTATCATAAATATTTAAAGGGTTATAATTATCATTAGATAATTTTATACCATCTTCATTATATTTATTATTTTCATAATCTTTAATATACAATTTATTATCATTTATAAGAACAAAATAATTATCTAATAAACTAATAAAATCACTTTTTTCTTCACTGACAAGTTCACCTTCAAAATCATATAAATAATAGCCTTTATTATCTACGACAATATGATCTTTATTGTAACTTTTTATTTTATATTCAACTGGTTTACTTAAAGGTTTGCCTTCTTTATTATAAATTGTATATTTATTTTTTTCTTGAATGACAATATCTGAAGTAGCATTTTCCATACCAATATAATCATATTTAAATTCTAATTTAGTTTCATAAGTTTCATCAATAAATTCGATTAAACCATATTTACCTTTTTTATCTTGTAAAATAACATATTCAGAATTTGTAAAGCCTTTTACTAAATTGTATGTTTCTTCTTCTTTTTCTTCTTTAATATTATATAATATCACATCATTATCTTTCGAATCACTATCAATAATAAAAACATAATTATCTAAATAAATAGCACTTCTTCTTTCAATTAAAGTTTCATCTTCATAAACGTTTTTGGGACCATCAAAGTTATCCTCTTCACTATAGCTTGCAACATAGCATTTATCTTCGTCTTTATTTTGACACTCATAGGTACCTATTTCTTCTTCTTGAGCATTTAAAAATTTTAAAATTCCATCTTCATAAATATAATTTTCTTTTTCAATAACAACAACTGGGTCTTTTTCTTTTTCATCATTATCATGAGGTTTTTTCTTACCCAAAGTAAATACTAATATTAATAAAATTAGGAGAAAAAATATTAAAATAGCAATAATAATTAAAAGAATTTTTTTCTTTTTAGGTAAAGATGCCCATCTATTTTTAAAACTTTTTTTATTTTGTTTTTTTATTTTTTGGGATTCTTCTTTTGGCTCTATATTTTCCTCTTTATTATTTAAGGCTAAATCTTCAGTTAAATCGTTTTTGCTTGCTCCTTCCATTTCTATATTTTCAATGGGTTTTGGTACATTGGCAGTAATATCAAATAAATCTTGTGTTTTTTCTAAATCATTATACTTCACTTAAAACACTCCTTTATAATAAATATAGTATAACACAAAAGAAAATAATAATCTAGATTACTAAGTTTAAAAAATACTTTATAAAGAAAAAAACTAAACTATAAAGTCTAGTTTCTATATAATACTACTCTTCTTCAGTCATCTTGATAACTTCAGTATCTTTGTAATAACCACATTTAGTACATGCACGATGTGGTCTTAATGTTTCTCCACATTTTGGACATTTTGTTAATGCTCCAACTGTTTTTTTAAGATGGGTACGACGCATTCTTTTTTTAGTTTTACTAGTTCTTCTAAAAGGAACTGCCATATTTTCACTCCTCCCTTTTATCCAATAACTCTTTTAGCTTTTCAAGTCTTGGATCAATTTCTTCTATTTTTTCACCACCAAGGCTCCAACCTTCCCCTTTTAATTCAGCATTTTGGGTATGGGTAAGCCTCATAGGAACTTCCAGAACAATATTTTCCCACAAAATCTTCATAATATCAAGTGTATTTTGCTCTTTTTCACAATAAACTTGCAAAAATTCGGGATTTAAAACATATTCTTCTTCAATTTTGATATCTATGGGGTAATTAATACCCTCTAAAGTAACTGTGTCTTTTAAAGTCATATTCCCAGTTAAATGTAAATCTAGACATAAATTTTCTAGACTATCATAATTAATAGATCCGGTAACATGCATGTCATTTAAAGCAATTATTTCTTTATTATGATAAATATGGGGATCAAAGTTTAAATCCGTATCTAAATACTCTTTTTGGGTTTGTAATTTAACTAAATCTATATTCATTTATAACACCTATTTAGATTATATTATAATTTAGGGAAATCTACAAGTATAAATTTTTTTATTGTAAAATTTAAGTACAACAGAATAAATTAATTTTTCAAATAGAATTTTTTTTGATATACTTGTATTGGTGGTTTTATGAAATCAGTAGGTATTATTTGTGAATATAATCCTTTACATAAAGGACATATTTATCATATAGAAGAAACTAAAAAAATGTTTCCGGGTAGAACAATCATTTTAGTTTTAAATGGTTACTTTTTACAAAGAGGAGAAGTAAGTGTTTTATCTAAAGAAAATAAAACTATGCTTGCCTTAATTTATGGAGTAGATTTAGTTGTAGAACTTCCTTTTATTTTTGGTACGCAAAGTGCAGATAATTTTTCTTTGGCCGCGATTACAATTCTACATCATTTAGGTTGTACTGATATTGTTTTTGGTAGTGAATCAAATGATGTTCAGATGATGAAGAAAGTTGCTTTAATGCAAGATGGGAGAGAATATAATGATAAAGTTAAAGAGATGCTAGAGACGGGAGTAAACTATCCAACTGCCCTTGCTAAAGCTTTAGATGTTTCTTTAGATATTTTTAATCCTAATGATTTACTTGGTATTTCGTATATTAAAGCTATTTTAAAAAATAATTATGAAATAGAAGCTCATACAATTAAAAGAACTAGTAATTATCATGATTTAGATAGTAATGAAGAAATTATTAGTGCTAGTAATATTAGAAAAAAAATTAAAAATAAAGAAGATATTTCTTTATATGTACCAAGAAAAGTTTTAAAGAAAATTGAAAATCTTTCTTTAGATGATTTATTTCCTTTTTTAAAATATAAAATATTAACAGATAATAATTTAAGTAGTTATTTAACGGTGGATGAGGGAATTGAAAATAGATTAAAAGAAAAGATTATGATTGCTAAAGATATTAATGAATTTATAAGTCTCGTTAAAACTAAAAGATATACTTATAATAAAATATGTCGTATGTTTATTCATATTCTTCTTGGTGTTCCTAAAGATATTAATAAACTTGCTTCAATAGAATATATTAAAGTATTAGGGTTTAATAAAAAAGGAAGAGATTATCTTCATAATTTAAAAGATATGGAAATAAGTTTAGTGCCAATTCCAAATACATATACTTATAAGTTTGAAATACTTTCGGCAACTTTGTATAGTTTAATTAGTAAAAATAATATTATGACATTTGAAAAGAGTAATAAACCTATTTTTTTAGAATAGTTATTACTCTTTATTTTTTTAAGTTAGAATCTGGTTTTAGTTTTAGAGCTAAATTATTTAATTCTTTAGGAAAACATAAGACTTCATGAAGTAAAAGAGAGTTAGTCATTTCTTCATTAGAATTGATATTAGCAGTTAATTCTTTTAATTCAGAATTATAAATATAAGATATTTCAAGAGCATCTAAAAGATTGTAATAATCTTCTTTTTTTAAAACTAAATTTAAAGTGTAATCAAGAACTATTTCTTCCCCATTTATTAAGCCTAGTAAAAAAGCATGGAGAAATTCAAAATTTCGTTCAGATTTACAAATAGCAACTCCAATATTTAATTTAGAGTTTAAACTAATAATGAAAGATTCTTCGAAACATTTACCATAACGATTTAAACTGTAAAGATTAGAATCTTTATAAAAGTCATACATGAGTTTAAAATCTGTACCATTAAAATTATACCATTCACCATTTTTTTTAATATGCCATTTTAATCTATTAAGGGCAGTTGGAGGATTTAAACTAAATTGTTTTAAAACCCATAAAGTTATTTTTTTTGGTTCTAATGATAGAGGTGCAGTTAAGTCTTCTTTTTTTCCTTGATAATTCATGATAGCATCATATTCTTGAGCTGATATATTGGTGTTTTTAAGAATATATTCACGCATAGATATCCCCCTTTTTGTTTGGTTATTATAGCACTTTTTTATTTTTTAGTCAAATTTGACTTTTAGAAAAAATTAGTATACTGTAACTTACATTAAATGAAATGCGAAATGTTAATCGCTTCCGGATGGTGCGAGTTATAAATGAGTCCGGTCGAGATATGTTAATCGCTTCCAGGTGGTGCGAGTTATAAATGAGCCTGGTTGAATATGTTAGATAAATATTAAAAAATGCAAAACTTTTAAATTTGCATTTTATTTTTGGCATTTTTCACAATAATAAGTGCTTCTACCCCCTATTTTAATATTTTTTATAGGAGTCTTACATATTGGACATGGTTCCCCTTCTTTTTTATGAACTTTTAATTTTTGTTGAAACTTTCCTGTTACTCCTAAGCTTGAAGTATAACTTTTAATAGTAGTTCCACCCATTTTAATAGCTTCCTTAATTATTTCATTTGCTCCTTTAACAATTAAATCACATTCTTCTTTAGTTATGTTTCTTGCTTCTCTTAAAGGATTAATTTTCGCATAAAACATAACTTCATTAACATAAATATTACCTAATCCACTGATAATAGTTTGGTCTAATAAAACCGTTTTAATAGGTAATTTTTTACCTTTAAATTTTGCTAATAAATAATTACTCGTAAGATTTTTATCGCCTGGCTCTAAACCTTGTTTTGCGATACTGGGAGTTGTTTTTAAATCTTCTTTTTTAATTAAATTCATGCGGCCAAATTTACGAGTATCATGATATCTTAAAGTAGTATTATCTTCAAAAGTAAATATTATATGTTCGTGTTTTTCTTTTTCTTCGTTCTTATCTTTAATAAAGAATTTGCCTTCCATTCTTAAGTGAGATAATAAATAACGGTCTTCTGTTTCAAATATTAACCATTTTCCTCTTCTTTTAATATCTATAAATGATTTATTTATTAAATCTTTTTTAAAATCTTCGATATTACTTTCTATTATGGGTTCATAAAAAATATCTATATTAATTATTTTTTTATTTAATATTCTTTTCTTTAAAGTATTTCTAACCGTTTCTACTTCGGCAATTTCTGGCATATTCACATCTCTTTTCTTATATTTTCTTTGTTATTTATTTCATCAATAAGTTTATTAAATTCTTCTTTAATTACTCTTTTTATTTCCATGCTAGTAAGATTTAATTTTTCTTTATTAAATATTTCACCATATTGTTTTAATATTAAAATATATAATTTATCAAATATATTATTTAAACGATCATAGGCACCATCAATAAATTTATTATCGATAATATTAATTAATTCTTCTTTATTATCTATAACCTGGGCATTTAAAATATCAGTTAAAAGGTCTGTTCCTTCGGTAATAATTTTTACTAAATCACAGATAGTTTTATAAACACTAACTTTATAGTTGGGATCAACTATTTTTTTTGTAAGCTCTTCTTCCATTAAAGAATTTAGAGCTTCTTCTAGGCCTACACTTGTTTCCTTTAATAATTTAGTTTTTATTATTCCATCTTTAATTAGTAATTTTTCTTGAGTTTCAATTAACCCACTTCTATTAATTAATAGATCTTTATCTATTTTGTATTCATTATAGTAACTTTTAATTAAATGACCTAATTCATGTATTAAAGTTTGTTTATAAAAATTTCCTTGAAAATCTTTAATTAAAGCCACAATTCTTTTTACATCAGTAATTTTAAATTCGTTATTTTCAAAAGTAAGAATTGGAATTGATTTGTATACTCCACTAGCTCTTTTTAAATCTGCGCTTGTTACTACATAACCATCTCCTTCATCTAACATATCATTATCTTTTAATATTTGATAAACATTATCACCAATTACAATAGGAGTATTATATAATGCTTCATATATTATTGGTTCTTTATCTAAACCAAAATAATTAATAAATTCGGGATATAATTTTCTTAAAAAATTAGCTAAATCTTCATCATAATTAAATTTATTTATAATATTTTCTATATTCATCATTTCGCCTCATATAAATCTTTACCACTTGCTATTCCCACTTTTAAGGGAACAGATAGTTTAATAACATTTTCCATTACATTTTTAACAATATTTGTTACAACTTCTACTTCTTCATTTAAAGTATCAATTACTAGTTCATCATGAATTTGTAAAACCATTTTACTTTTAATATTTCTTTTGTTAAATTCTTCATAAACGAGAACCATCGCTTTTTTGATAATATCAGCACTAGTTCCTTGAATTGGAGTATTAAGGGCAATGCGCTCTCCGGATGTTCTAATCATATAATTACGATTATTTAATTCTTCAATAGTACGTTTGCGATTAAAGAGAGTGCGAACATATCCCGTTTCATAAGCTTCTTTAATTATATTATCCATATATTGTTTAACTCCAGGGTATAACTCATAATATTTTTCAATAAATTTAGCAGCTTCTTTAGGTTTGATATTTAAGTTTTCGCCTAAGCCAAAACCAGATATACCATAGACAATTCCAAAAATAACGGCTTTGGCTGTAGAACGCATTAATTTAGTTACTTCACTTTCTTTTACTCCATATATATCTGCGGCAACTTTAGTATGAATATCTTGATCATTTTTAAAGGCTTCAATTAATTCTTTGCTTCCAGAAATATGAGCTAAAATACGTAGCTCAATTTGAGAGTAATCAATACTTAAAAAAATATCATTGGTGGGAATAAAAGCTTTTCTTACCTTTCTTCCCTCTTCACCCCTTATAGGAATGTTTTGTAAATTTGGTTCAACACTGGATAATCTTCCGGTTCTTGTTAGAGTTTGTTTAAATATAGTATGAATTTTACCATCAGGAAACTTAGCATTTTCTAAACTTATTGTATAAGTAGATAATATTTTACTAAAATTACGATATTCCAAAATTAAATTAATTATAGGATGTTTATCTACTAATTTTTGTAAAGTATTAGCATCTGTTTTGTAACCTGTTTGAGTTTTTTTACCGGTCGCAATACCTAATTTATCAAATAAAATTTCTCCTAGTTGTTTAGGACTGGCAATATTAAAAACACAGCCGGCCATATCATATATTTCTTTAGATAAAACTTCTAGTTTAGTTTCGGCTTCTTTTTTTATTTCATCTAAAGTATTGTTGTCGATTTTAACTCCAACATATTCCATATCAGCTAGAACATAAGATAAGGGCATTTCTATTTCACTAAATAGTTCATACATGCTTTCTTTTTTTAATTCGTTTATGTAGGTATCTCTAGTATCTATTATAAATCTAGCTTTTAATATTAAATCTTGTTTTAATTTATTTAAATCATTAAATCCAGTTTTTTTAGCTTCTTCATAAAAAGTAACATCAATTCTTTCTGGATGAAGTAAAAAAGCTATATCATCTTTAATAAATCCTTTGGTTAAATAAGCGGCAATCATTAAATCATAATTGACTTTGGGAATATTTGCATTAAATCTTCTACTTAATATTTCTAATGATTTAGCATTGTATGTATAAATAACTTTATCTGTTAATATTTTTCCTATATCTTTAAATAATTCTTTATTTAAATAATAATTATGATCTTTATCACATATAGCTAAACCTAAAATATTTCCTTTGTGATAATTTTCTTCATCAATTTCAACATAAATGCTAACCTCATTATCTAAAACTAAATCATTTATATTTGTAATTTCGTTATATTTGATATCTTCTTTTTTAATTTCTGGTTTATTAAAATTCTTAAGTAAAGAATAAAACTCTAGTTCTTCATATATTTCGCTTAAGGCTTCTTCTTTTTCACCTAAATACTTTATTTCTTCAAATGCAATATTTAAGGGAACATCTCTATAGATAGTAGCAATATCTTTGCTCATAAAAGCATTATCTTTATCTAATTGTAATTTTTCTTTAGTTTTGCCTTTAATACTATCAATATTGGCATAAATTCCTTCTAGAGAATTATATTCTTGTAAAAGTTTTAAAGCAGTTTTTTCACCGATTCCTTTAACTCCTGGGATATTATCGGATGCATCGCCGGCAAGAGACTTTAAGTCAATTATTTTGATAGGTTCTATGCCATAATCTTTTGTGAAAGTTTCGGGGTTATATTTAATGTAGCCGGTTTGTTTTAATAATTTTACATCAACTACAGGGCTTATTAATTGTAATAAATCTCTATCGCTTGATATAATAGTGGCATCATATTCCGGATCTAAATCAGCCATTTTAGCAAGAGTACCTATGATATCATCGGCTTCATAAGGTTCTAATTCTAAATATTTAATACCCATAGCATCTAATATTTTTCTGGCAATAGGCATTTGTTTTATTAAATCTTCAGGAGTTTCATTTCTTCCTTCTTTATAAAAATCATATTTTTGTTTACGAAAGTTTTTACCTATATCAAAGGCAACAGCAATATATTCCGGCTTTTCTTCATTAATTATTTTGTTAATCATGCTTACAAAACCATATAAAGCATTAGTTGGAAAGCCTTTAGAGTTTCGCATAATATTACCAGTGTATGCGGTTGCATAATAACTTCTAAACATTAAATTGTTACCATCTACTAATATAACTCTTTTCATTTTTACCACCTAAATTAATTATACAATAAAAACTAAATCTTGCAAATAAAATTAAATAATTTAATCAAAAAATGAATAGAGATGAACCCTATTCATGTATTATATTGGGTAAAGGTAACCCATAATCTTGTCTATTAATAAAAAGGATAAGCATAATAGACAAGGGTTTTATATATTTATTTAATTATTCGACTATGTATGGATTAGATGAGGTTCCTTTATTTTCTTCTTTGGTGGTTGTAAAAGTTGTATTAGATTTTAAGTTAATTACAGGTCGAATGCCGTGGCCATCATAATTCACGTTGTTAGCATATAGACTGCCACTATTGTACACAACGAACACAAGAGCGTAGCCATTACTGCCAAAGCTATACGGAGACATTGTCCAATAATACTCACCTGTATATAACCAATAACCATTATTATATTGTGCCCCAAATCCACCAGCATATATTACTTCGTCCATTGTTATCATTCCAACAGGATATGTTAGTTTATTATTTCCTTCTATTTCTTGACCTTTACTATTTTGAGTTGCTATCGAATTAGGACCAGTGAACAAATCTCTTTTTCGAGCCTCTTCATCTGTTGTTTTACTTATTATATTATATCCGCATTTTAATGTTGGCTCTTGTTCTGTTTTATCCCAATTTGTACCGGCATCTTGTGTTCTATGATAACCACCATAGGCAGTTGACTTTTTACCATATCCCAATGTTCCAAAGCTTCCATGAACTAGAGGAGATATAGTTCTATCATTACAAAAGCCAGTATTCACATCTATTTTTGCATTTAGTGAAATTAAATTTGTTTTGTTTTGATACCAATAATCGATTTGTTTTTTAGCATCACTATCATAGTTATTTTCATGGGCAGGTTTATCTCCTTTTGTAGTTGAAGTTGTTGTTCCTTCATCGCTTTCACTATCTGCAGAACCGCTTTTTTGGGTTCCATACATATAACCTACATATTTATTATCATTGTACCATTGATTGTAATATAGTGCTCTTGGATATGAGCTACCTGGAACCGAATAATTATCTCCTTTATAAGGTTCTATCATGGTAACATTTCCGGTTTTTTGTGGAGCATTTGTGCCTGTTCCAGCATAGATTAACCTAATTGTGCCATTTCCGTTTATCCTGATTATTCGCCACCATATGTCTTTATCTCCTTCCTTTCCAAATTTTACCCAATTATTATCTACTGTTCCTCTAAATACATAACTTATTCCATAATCATCTTCTACACTATATATGCCATTTTGATTCATATTTTTAGTATCTCCACATTGAGAATTATCGCTACAACTGGGGCCTGTCACTACATCTATACTTCCCTTTATAGTATTTTCTACAAGTATCAAATCTTTTCCTTTTACTTTTTCATAGTACAAATAGCAACTTGTTCCATCTAATGTTAATCCTTTTATTTTAACCGTATTGTCTGTTACATCTGTCATTACTTTTGCATCATTACTGCATCTACTCATATCACTATTTACTACATAAGTATTATCTGGCATTTGTGTGGCTTCTTTATACTCTCCTGTATCTTCATCTTTTATATATATTCCTAGTATATTTATATCTGCACTTTTATTACTTATCTCGGCATATACTTTTCCATTAAAGTTTTGGCCTATATCTTCATTTTGCTCTTTGTTTGTTTCTTCTGTTAAGTTTGGATATTCTATTATTACATAATAATATTCTTTTTCTCCTGGTTCTTCTTTTGATGTTATATATTGATTATTAGTTATTATTTCTTTGG
>CANPYU010000013.1 GCA_947588665.1 uncultured Bacilli bacterium
TTTCCAAATTTTACCCAGTTATTACTCACTGTTCCTCTATACACATAGCTTTTTCCATAATCATCTACCGTATCATATACTCCATTTTGGGCCATATTATTATTTTGGCTACCACTACTATAACATATACCTCCAGCTGATCTACCACAACTTGGACCTGTAACAGTACTTATTTGTGTTCCTGTTGATTGAGCTATAATGGCTTTATTAAGAAATTGTGGTTTTTTAAACCATACATAACATTTATCATTTACGTTTAGATTGGTAAATACAAAGTTATTATCTATGTTGGTTAATACATTTGTTATTTTTTCTTCTCCACGCATGCAATAGCTTTTTTCTGTGTCTAGTTCGTATTCTTCTGATGAGGGCATTCGATCTATTTTAGTTTCATTTTCACCATCTATTATATACATGGAGAGAGTATTGTTTTCATTTTCAGTTATATTTTCATTTTCTAATAATATTCTTTCTTTTGGTTTATTTTGCGATATACTTAATGTTGTTATTAATAAAAATGTAGGAATTAATGTTATTAGTGCTTTCTTTTTCATTTTTTCACCTATCTTTTATACATGACATATGATGTATACAATTATAATTATACATTATTTTTGATGTATGTCAATACATAAAGATTAATGTATGAGAGAATTAGACTGGTGATAAACATGAATGTTGATAGATTAAGAGAAATAAGGGAAGATAGGGATTTAAAACAGGAAGATATTGCGAAAATTCTTAAAACTACTCAACAATATTATAGTGATTATGAATTAGGAATTAGGGTTATTCCTTTAGAAAGAATTTCAATATTAGCAGATTATTATGGAACTTCTATTGATTATTTAGTAGGTAAGACTGATGAAAGGAAACCTTATCCTAAAAGTGTTTTAAAATAAAAAGTTAATAACTTTCATGTTAATAATCTAATAAAGTAAACAAGGCATATATAGGAATAGATTTGATATTATCTTTGACACCAAAGTTTTTAGTTGATAATCTAATGCTATATTTAGGATTATATTTTTCATTATATATTTTTAAACTTTTACTTTGAGTGTTGGTGCTTGCTTTAACTTCAATTGGGATTATACCATCATTATTATAAATTAGAAAATCTATTTCAGCGCTGTTTTTGCTATTCCAAAAGTAAAGTGGTTTGTTATATGCTCGCAGTTCACTTGCAATGAAGTTTTCAGCAATAATTCCTTTATACATAAAGTTTGTATCTAGTAATATATCATTATATTTAATGTTCAATAATTTACTTAGTAATCCTACATCATTTAAATATAATTTGAAAGTATTTTCCTCAATAAATGGAGTTAAAGGGATTTCAGGTTTAGTAATTAAATCAGATTTATAAATTAAATTGGAGGCTAGTAACCATTCTAAAGAGGATTGATATTCTCTTTTTCCGTGATTTGATTTTACTTCGGTAATTTTGCTGTATTGGAATTTATTATGATTATTAGCTAATTGTTTAGGTATTGAGCGATATAGTTCTTCTATTTTTACGGCTTCTTTTTTATTGTAGATATATTTGTTCATATCAGCTAGATATGAGAAAATAATTTCTTCTATAGTTTCTCCTTTATAGTTTAAAATATCATAGTTTATATTTTTTAGTTCTTTAATAGCTTCTGGCATACCACCTGTACATAAATATAATCTATATAATTTTAAAATTTTATCATGTATTATAAGTGGTGTTCCTGTTTTGGCATGTTTTTTAATTTCTAATAGCCAATTTTCATGATCTGTAGCAATTAAAAATTCTTCAAAAGATAGAGGATACATATATTTAATTTTTACTTTACCAACAGGAAATGAGGAATTAAATCTTTTTAGTTTAACACCTAGAAGAGATCCGGCACATATTATGATAAATTTGGTAGAATGTTCTTGAAAAAATTTTAAAGCTGATATTAATTCTTCACTTTCTTGAATTTCATCGAAGAATAAGATAGTTTCTTCAATATTACTTTTTATATCTAATCTTAAAAGCATTTGTTCATATATTTCTTGAAGGGGAAGATCTTGTTTGAATAAGGAAATAATATCTTTGTGTTCTAAAAGGTTTATATAAACATAGTGTTTAAATTCATTTTGACAAAATTCATTTATTATGTAAGTTTTTCCAATTTGTCTTGAACCAATAATCATGAGAGGTGTTTCTATGTTGTTATTTTTCCAATTTAATAATTCTTGATATATTTTTCTTTTCATATAAATCACCTATATTAAAGATACCATATTTTAGGATAATAGTCAATTAATTTGGATGAAAACGATAGGACTTTTTTGCTAAAAATGGATGAAAATGGCACCACTTTTTTATCAAAAATGGATGAAAACGATAGGACTTTAGATTATTAGACTTGGAGTATCGGCCATTTCTTCAGGTAGGGCTATATCCATATATTCGAGAATGGTTGGGGCAACATTAGTTAAGTCGCCACTTTTTTTTAAGTTAATAGTATTATCTGTTATAATAAAGGGGACTTTACTTGTGGTATGGGTTGTAACGGGGTTGTTTGATTCATCTAGCATAATATCAGCATTGCCATGATCAGCAAGGATAAACATAGTGTAGAAATTGTCTTTAGCTACTTCATAAAGTCTTTCTAGGCAAATATCTACAGTAGTTACGGCTTTCATGGTAGCTTCAAGATTTCCTGTATGGCCAACCATATCCGGATTAGCGAAATTCATGAAGATAAAGTCAGTATCTTTTTCCATTGCGGTGATAGCTTTTTTAGTTATTTCTGTAGCGCTCATTTCTGGTTTTAAATCATATGTTTCTACTTTAGGTGATGGTATTAATATTTTATCACATTTATCGATTTTACCATTATACATACCATCAAAGAAATATGTTACATGAGCGTATTTTTCAGTTTCGGCAATTCTACTTTGAGTTAGGCCTAAGGTACTTAAATATCTTCCTAAAGAGTTGGTTACATTTATATCTTCTAAAAAATTAATGGTATTTATATCTTTATCAAGAGGAAAGAAAGAATAGACTTTAGAATTACTAAAGTTATATGTAGGAAAAGCATCTATTTCAGAATTAAGGGCTTTTATTATTTGTTTTCCACGATCACTGCGATAGTTCATCCAAAGAATTAAATCACCATCTTTAATGGTATTTTCAGGATGAATAATTAGGGGATATAAAAATTCGTCAGTCATATTTTTTTTGTATAAATTTAAAATTCCATCGGTAGCAGTTTTGGCAGATATACCAATACCTTTTGTTAATAAATCATAATATACTTTCGTCCGGTCATAATTGTTATCTCTATCCATGGCATAATACCTGCCACATAGGGATGTAATATCGACGTTTTGATCATCTTTAATTTTATTTTCTAAATCACTTATGAAATTTATACCGGCATTTACTTTAGTGTCTCTTCCATCTGTGATGAGATGAAAATGGATTTTTTTAGCATTATGTTCTTTTAATAAGTCATACATACTTAAAAAATGTTCTAGGTTAGAATGAACTTTACCGTCACTATAAAGACCTATAATATGGACAGTTTTTTCTTGGGCTTCAGTTAAAAATTCTTTAAATTTAGTATTGTTAGTATTTGCTTCTTTTAGAAATTCAGTAATACGAGGACCATGTTGCATTATTTTGCGACCAGCGCCAATAGTCATGTGCCCAATTTCACTGTTACCAAATTCTCCAGCATTAAGCCCAACATATTCTTCTGATGCATAAAGAGTAGTATGAGGAAAATTATTCCAAAGTCTATCAAAGTTTTTGGTATCTGCCATTTTAATAGCATTACCATATTCTTCTTCTCGATAACCAAAACCATCTAATATTACTGTTAATATTTTACGCATTTAATCACCTTTTCTATTAAAATAATATCATAAATTTTAATAAATTACAAATTATTACATGAAAAAAAGGCTTAAGCCTTTTAAATATGTAATAATTTACGATCAAAACGAAGTCTATCGGCGATAGTTGCAATAAATTCCGAGTTAGTTGGTTTTGCTCGATCGAAAGCAACTGAATTGCCAAATATTTCTTCCATTAATTCATAGTCTCCTCGATTCCAACTAACTTCAATTGCATGTCTAATTGCTCGTTCTACCCGAGAGGCAGTAGTGGAAAATTTTAGAGCAACTTCCGGATATATTTCTTTTGTGATTCCACTGTAAGCGTCACTATTTTTATAGAATAAGAAGACACTTTCTCTTATATAGGTATAACCTTTAATATGACTTGGAATGCCTAATTGATGCAATAATTTACTAATTGCTACATGAATTTCACGGTCTTTTTCGTTTAATTCCACAGTTTTTATTAGATCATGGTTAGTTAATTCTAAGATTCTAGTTTCTAGAGCTAACATGCTAAAAGGTTTTAGCATATAGTAACTAACACCATAATTATTAGTCATATTAATAGTGTACTCTTTTTTGTAACTTGTTATAATTATGACTTTTTTCTTGATGTTTTCTTCTTTCATTTTTTGTAAAATGGTTATACCATCAACTCCTGGTAAAATTAAATCCATTATGATGATATCAAAATCATTTTTACATTTAAGTATGTAATCTAAAGCATCATTACCATTTTCGATTGTATTTACAACTTTGATTACTGCGTGACTACTAAATTGTTCTTTTATTTTAGCTGTTACATTTTCATTGTTGTCAACAACTAAAATTCTTGCTATGTTTTCCATTTTTTTCTCCTTACATTTAGTTACTTATTTACTACACGCATGATTATTGTATCACATATATAGAAATGTATCAAGTAAATGTTTTGACAACTTTTGTCTAATCGTGTAAATATGTGACGAATTATGTCGAAAAAAAAGAACTATTTGTTTGGAATAGTCATTTTTTTGATAATTGACTCTAAATTAGCAGGATTAAGACCAGAGGTACTAATAATAAATCCATCTAACTCGTTTATGTTAGTAAATTCATTTATATTTTCTGGAGTGATATTACCACCAAAAACGATTGTTATTTTGTGATGATAATAGGTAAATATTAAATTTTTAATAAAGTTAATAGTTTCAATAATTTTAGAAATATTATAAGAAGTATTAGTTCCTATTAAATAAGTTGGTTCATAAGCAATAATAATATTAGGATAATATATAGGGTTTATATTATTAAATACTTGAAAAATAGTTTTACTTAAAGTTTGATATTCTACTTTGCGTTCTAATTCTTCTTTGGTTTCACCTAAACATAATATTACTTTTAAGTCATTTTCTAAAGCATTTTTGGTTTTAGAAATTATTTCTGTTATAGTTTCTTTGTAATACTTTATGCGTTCAAAGTGACCTATTATTGTGTATTTAATATCTAAACTTTTAAGTTGGTTGATAGTTATGTTACTTGTGATATTTTCTAAATTATGTAAAGTTATATCTTGAGTTCCTAGTAAAATATTTTCCCCTTTAAACATAGAAAGATAAATAAGACTAGGAGCTAAAATAAAATTTATATTATTAAAATTTAAGTGTTTTAAGAAATCTTTATAAAGAAGCATGTCATAATATGTCTTTTGGGCTTTTAAATTACAAATCAAGTATTTCAATGTTATCTTCCTCACTTATTGCTTCTATTCCGGGAAGAGTATTTTTGGCTATATATATAAGGGTTGCGCCTCCACCACTAGAAACATTTTTAAAAGTATCTTTAAAGCCTAAATTATTCATGGAAGAAATAGTATCACCGCCACCAATAATAACATCGCCGGACGTATTTTTTAAAGCGTTAAATATTTCAATTGTCCCATTTTTATAAGCATCTTCTTCATATACCCCCATTGTTCCATTAATAAAAATAGTGGCACTTTCATTTATAATAGAACTATATTTTGTGGTTGTTTTAGAGCCAATATCTTTAATTATATCATTATCTTCTATTTTGTTGATATTTTTTAGAGTAGGTGTTTCATTATAGGTTGTTTTTACTATAGCATCGAGGGGAAAAGCAAATTTTTCTTTGTATGTTAACATTAAAGTTTTTAATTCTGCAATTATATTATTATCCGTTGTTTTTAAAGATGCACCTACATTTAAGCCTAAACTAGCTAAAAAGGAATTAGCTAAACCTCCACTTAATAATAAATGATCACATTTGGGAAGAAGACTTTTGATGATTTCTAGTTTGTCATCAACTTTTGCGCCTCCCATAATGACTGTAAAGGGTTTTTTAGGATCTTTAAGGTATTTATCTAACATGTTTAATTCTTCTTCTACTAAAAATCCCAGACAATTAGGTAAATATTTAGAAATACCAACAACACTAGTATGATTGCGATGCAAAGAGGCAAAAGCATCAAGAACAAATACTTCTCCAAGACTTGCAAGTTTTTTTGCTGTTTCTTCATTTAAAGTAGATTCTAGTTTATTGGGAACATCTAAAAAACGAGTGTTTTCAAGTAATAGAATTTCTTTAGATTTTAAATTTAAAGCTATATTTTTCGTTTCTTCCGATAATGGATCTTCAGCAAATTTTATTTCAGTATTGAGTAAATTACTTAAAGTGTTTTTAACGGGTAAAAGAGAATTATTTTTCTTGTCTTCTTCAGTTTTTACTCGGCCTAAATGACTCATAATAATTATTTTACAATCATTTTCAATTAGATAGTTAATGGTTTTTAAACTTTTGATTATTTTAGTGTCATCTAGGATATTTCCACCTTTAATTGGAACATTTAAATCACATCTAAGTAATACTCGTTTATTTTTTATAAACATATTTTTTAATGTTTGTTTCATTATATCCCTCATATTCTATTTATATTATAACTTATTTAGACAATATTTGATAGTAAAAGTAGTTAATTTTTGAATAAATATTTTTTGGGGTCACTTCATATTATTAGAGTAATAGGAGGCACTATGAATAGACTTTTTTTACTAATAATAGGTTTATTAATTCCGATAACGATTGTTACTTCACCAAAAGATGAGGAAGTAATGGCTGAAGTGACATTAGAAAATTATAATCTAGAATGGCAAATAAATGATCTTAAAGATGATGCTAAAGAAAATAAGGAATATCAAGTTTTAATTAGTAATAATAAAGATAGAAGTAATGCTTTTTATATTGATTTAGAAGATTATATAGTTGGAGTAGTTGCTGGGGAAATGCCTGCTTCTTTTAATATGGAAGCTTTAAGGGCTCAGGCAGTTGCGGCAAGAACTTATGCAATGTATAAAATGCAAAATATAAAAGATTATGTGCTCGCTACAAGTGTTAGTGATCAGGTTTATTTAAGTAGTGAAGCTATGAAAAATAAATGGGGTAATGATTATAATTATTATTATAATCGAGTAAAAGAAGCTGTAGATAGTACTAAGGGAGAAGTACTAACATATAATGATGAGCTTATTATTGCTTATTATTTTGCTATATCTAATGGATATACTGATGATGGTAAAACAGTTTTTAATGATGATAAAGCCTATCTTATGAGTGTTGATTCTTCTTGGGATAAAAATTATAAAGCTTATTATTCTGAGGCAGTAATGTCTAAAAATACTTTTTGTTCATGTTTAAATATTAGCTGTAATACTATTAATATTAGTAATATTGTAAGAAGTGATAGCCATTATGTGAGACAAATTACAATTAATGGTAAGACTTTTACTGGTTTACAAGTATTTAATAAATTGAGTCTTAAATCAACGGATTTTGAAATTGAAGTTAATGGTAACAATGTAAAAGTTAAAACTTATGGTTTTGGCCATAGTGTAGGTATGAGTCAATATGGAGCAGAGGGTATGGCAAGTGCTGGTTATTCTTATCAAGATATTTTAAAACATTATTATCAAAATACAGAAATAAATAAAATTTAAGTATAAATTTTTTAAAGTTGCTCACTTTAATAGTAAGAAAGGTGAGTAATAATGAAACAAAGAAAGCTTCGAGGATATGTTTTACCAGCTGTATATGTAATTATTTTAATGCTAGTGTTTGGGGCTGTTAGTTTAGTTAGTACTTTAATGAAGAATAATCCTAGTTATCTTTATTCAATTGGAATACTTAATAATAATACAGTGCCTGTTGTTGATGTAGATGGAGGAATCTCTAATGTTATAATTAAACCTTATAAAGGAGATAATGTAGAAGTTGCAACTAGTTTTTATGATGTTAAAGCGGACGCGAGTAGTCAGGAAAAATCACTAATATATTATCAAAATACTTATATGAAAAATACAGGAGTTTTATATTCAAGTAATGATAAATTTGATATTGTAATGGTATTAGATGGAAAAATTTTGAATATTAAAGATGATAATATTTTAGGTAAAGTAGTTGAGGTTCAATATAATACAGATTTAAGATTAGTTTATTATAGTTTGGATGAAATAGACGTTAAAGTGGGAGATAGTCTTTTACAGGGAGAAATAATTGGCAAAAGTGGAACTAATAGTATAAGTGATAATAAATATAATTTATTATTTGAAGTCTATTATAAAGGTACATTAATTAATCCAGAGCAATTTTATAAAATGGATGTTAGTGATTTTAATAAATAACCTCTTATATTTTTAAGGGGTTTATTATTATGTTTAATTTAGAAAGAAGATTATGATAAGATGATAATTTATATTGTGGATAATAAAATTAATATAATATATAAAAATAAAATTATTAGTAAAGAGTTTGAAAGTGTACAAGATGGATATATTATTCATAAAGATAAATTTATGAGTGAATTTTTAAATATTCAAAAAAAAGAAAAAATTAGAAGCAAATTATTGGGGGATAAAATAGATATTATTAAAGAATCTTTTTATACTGTAAGTGATATAACTTTTATAGAGAGTATATTCTTTGATTTAGGGTTTGTAAAAGTTAATTTTCGGGATATTAAAGATTTTTTTGATAGAGAAGCTACTTATATAGAAGTTAATAAAAATTATTTAGTTATTAATTTAGATAAAGGTTTATATTTGGATCTTAATTATTATAAGGATATACCAAAAATTATAGAATATTTTAAAGAATTTATGTTTCGAGATATTATTTTTTTTGGGACAAATAAAATTATAGCTAATATTAGAATTAAAGGGTTTAATGTGTATTTTATGGATGATAGTGTAACTTATATTACAGATTGTTTACTTAAAGTAAAAAAATAGTAAGTTAGACATCATTTTTTCTTTGACTTTATCACGAGTTTATATTATAATTACTTTTGGTAAACTTATATGGAGTGGTAAAGGATGATAAAGTTTATTTTAGTAGACGATGATAAAAATGAGTTAGAGCATATTAAAAGCTTACTAAATGAAATTACAGATGATGATAAGGAGATTTGTTGCTTTTTAAAGGTTACTCCAGAATTAAAACAAGAAATACAAAATACAGATAATAGAAAAGTGTATGTATTGGATATTGAGCTTGGTAATAGTAAAGTTAGTGGAATTAATATTGCAAAATTAATTAGAGCAGTTGATTGGGAAAGTGAAATTATTTTTATTACTAATCATGATAAAATGTTTGAGTCTGTACATAGAAGTGTGTATGAAGTTTTTGATTTTATTGAAAAGTTTCATGATTTTGATAAAAGATTTAAAAAGGATGTAAAAGAAATATTAAATAGAAAGTTTGATAATAAGATGTTTGTTTATAAAGCAAATAATATAGATTTAACTTTGCATTATAAATATATTCTTTATATTTATAGAGAAAAAGAAGAAAGAAAACTAGTGATTGTAACAGATAATAATAAGTATAAAGTTAATATGTCGATTAAAGAGATAATACCTTTATTAGATGCAAGATTTAAGCAATGTCATAGGTCTTGTATTGTTAATACCGAAAGAGTTGAGGAGTTTAATTATAAAGATGGTTATTTTGTTTTAGATACTGGTGAAAAAGTTTTTATGCTTTCAAAGAAGCATAGAAGTGAGGTTTTAAATGTTTGAGTTTTTAGTGTGGTTTTTGGCTAGTATCGTTTCTATCTTTGGAGTATCTTATTTTTATTTTAAAGTAACAGGAGCAAAAAGTAAAATAAATAAAAAGATAATTTTAATTCTTTTGGTTGGAGCTTTATTTTATGCTTTAATAAAATATTATAATATATCTTATATAACTGTTATTTCATATTATTTTATAACACCGTTTTTATTTTATGCAATTAAACCATTGCCATTGAAAAAATTTATTTTATATTCGATTATAATTTGGCTTTATGGTATGATATTAGATTTGCTTTCAATGATAATTGTTGTAATAGTAACTACGCTTTTTGATTTTGATATTGCTAATCATTTTAATTTTGCTACGATTCTTTTATCTATGTTTGTTTTTATAATGTTTGTATTTTTGGCTAATATTAAAAAAGTAAAACTTTTTACAGAGTATTTATATAAATCTTTTTTAAAATTGAAATTTTCTAATTTTTCATTAGTTATATTGTCAGTTTTTATATTTTTTGTAGGAATGTTAATATTTATTAATATGAATCATTTACAAGTTGATTTACTATTATTTTTGGTAATTATTTTAATGATTTTGATTTTTTTACTGTTGATATTATATAAAATGAATAATGATGAAATGAAAAAATATTTGAAAACTTTAAAAGAAAATAATGAATTTTATATTAAACTTGATGATGAAAATAGAACATTTAGACATAATTTAAATGCTAAACTTTTAAGTATAAAATCGGTATCTAATAAGAAAGCAATGGCTTTAATTGATGATTTGATTGGACAGTTTGAAAAGACTAAAAAGTTTACAAAAGGAATTAAAATTATTCCTTATGGACTAAATGGAATTATTTATCAAAAGTTACATAATTATATGGATAAGTTAAATATTGATATTCAAAATAGAATTGATTATGATATTTTTGAATATTTAACTCCAAGAAGATATAATGTTTTTGTTGAGAAAATGGTAGTAGCTTTAGATAATGCGATTGAGTCAGCTTTAAAAAGTGATAAAAAAATTATAAGTATAGATTTATATGATGAAGATGGGAAAATTTTTATAGAAGTAAAAAATAGTTTTAATGAAAGTATTAATGTTGATGAGTTAGGTACTAAAAATTATTCAACTAAAGGTAAAAGACGTGGAATAGGTTTATTTTCAATCATTAGAAGTAATGAAGCTAAAGTATCTTTTGAAATTGTTAATGATTTATTTATAACGAAGGTAATAACTAGAAAGAAAATAACAGAATAAAAAAACTCCGGATAATCCGGGGCTTTTATTTGCTAAAGAATAATTATAATAATTCTTCAGGACAAGTTGGTTCATCAAAAATGAATAAAATTGTAAATGCAGAAGTTGTAGCTTCAGCAGCACCACTTAGTATGTTTGCTAAAAATCCCATAATTCTACCTCCTTTACTTCTTTTTTGTTTAAATCTATATAAATAAAATTTAAACCACATTTGATTTTTTCTTATAATATTTATAATTATTAAACTGGGTCTTAGTTATTTTGTAAGTAATGGGGTTTATTAATATGCTTTGTATTAGTAAGGCATATAATAAAGCATTATTGATAGTAGTATTTTTATTTATGATGAATATTAGAAAATAAATTAGAACTACTATTATACTTACAATTTTGCACATTCTTCTTCTTTTTGGTTTTATTAAAGGCTTCTTTGGTGTATCGGCTGGTGCCCATAAAATCATAGATATTAAAGAAATTCCTAAGATGATATAACCAATGTAGTTCGGAATAATAAAATTTTTAGTAAAATAAGGAATTACATTATAAATAAAAATTGTCATTATCCAACAGCTGATATTTGATTTAGCATGCATTCCATAACTGCAGGTTCTGATACCTCCATAAAATAATAAGAATAGTAATATTTCATAGATAGTGTTTGTAATAATACTTATTATTATAACTACTGTTAGTTTAACAATTAAACTATATATTCCTGCTAATCCATAGCGTAATTTTAAAAGTTTTAAATCATCACATTCTTGATATTTACTAATAAAATTAATACTTGAATTTATAAATTTTTCTTTCATTTAAATTATCCTTTACTACAAAATAAGTATAACTTATTTAAAAATAAATTTAAATTCCGTTTGCTTTAAGTAAATTATATTGTGCTTTAAAATTCTTAAATGTTTTGGTATAAAAGTATTTATAATTTTTGAAACGTAAAAATAATATTTTTAGACAAAGGGAATTTTAATTTTACGATATATATGGTATCTTTGGGGTGGCTTAATAAGGAAGGGAAGTTTTGTTTGCAATTTTTGCCAAACGTTTTTTATTGAGTTGGGGGTTGCTTGTATGTTATTGTAATATTGAGGTAGAAAGGCGAGGTGTGATATGCAAGGTAAAGTTAAGTGGTTCAATAACGAAAAAGGTTACGGATTTATTGAATATGAAGATTTAGAGGATATCTTTGTTCATTATTCGGCTATTGTTAAAGAAGGCTACAAAACTTTAAAAGAGGGAGCAATAGTGGATTTTAAGCTTATTGAGACTTCTAAAGGATTACAAGCAGTTGATGTTTGTGAAAAAGAACTTACTACTATTTAATTTAGTAGTTTGTTTTTTTCTTTATTCATGTTATAATTAACTAAAGGTTAGGTGATTTTATGGAGCTCCAAATAAGAGGAGATAAAATAACTGTTACAAAAGCTATCAAAGATTATGTAACAGAAAAGATGGGAAGACTAGATAAATATTTTGATACAGATAAGAAAATAACAGCTCAAGTTATTATTAGAGTAAAGAATAAAGAACAAAAGGTTGAAGTTACTGTTCCAACTAATAAATTTACATTAAGAGCAGAAGAAGCACATACAGATTTATATGCAGCGATTGATATAGTTGTTGATAAGCTTGAAAGACAAATTAGAAAAAACAAAACTAAATTAGATAAGAAGTATAAGAATCTTGTGCAACTTGATATTAATACCAATTTTGAAGTTAAAGATGATGAAGAAGAGGAAACAAAGATTGTTAAACGAAAAACTATTGATACTAAACCAATGGATGAAGAAGAAGCTATATTGCAAATGGATTTATTGAATCATGATTTCTTTGTTTTTAAAAATGTAGATGAAGAGTGCGTTTCAGTAATGTATAAGAGACGTGATGGAAACTTCGGAATTATTAATGTTAAATAAGTGACTAGTAATAGTCATTTTTTTAGATGATGAGTAAAAAAGATAAAAGTATTTGTACTCAAATAAAAGTTATGATATAATCTTTGTTATGGAAGGTGAATTACATGGGATTTTTACGTAAAATTTTTGATACCGAATATAAAGAATTAAAAAGATTTGAGCATATTGCTGATCAAGTTGTAGCGTTAGATGAGGAAATGAGTAAATTATCTGATGAAGAATTAAAAGCTAAAACTGATGAGTTTAAGGCTCGCCTTGATAAGGGAGATTCTTTAGATGATTTAATAGTGCCAGCTTTTGCTGTTGCAAGAGAAGCGGCTTTTCGGGTTATAGGAGAGAAACCTTATTATGTACAAATATTAGGGGGACTTGCTATACATTTTGGTAATATTGCTGAAATGAAGACTGGTGAAGGTAAAACTTTAACGGAGACTATGCCAACTTATTTAAATGCTTTAACAGGGCTTGGAGTGCATGTTGTAACGGCAAATGAATTCTTGGCAAAACGTGACTCAGAATGGATGGGTAATATTTATCGCTTTTTAGGTTTAACAGTAGGACTTAATATGAGAGAAATGTCTCCAAAAGAAAAACAAGAAGCTTATAACTGTGATATTTTATATTCAACTAATAATGAAATTGGTTTTGATTATTTAAGAGATAATATGGTAGTCCAAAAAGAAGGAAGAGTACAAAGACCGCTTAATTTTTGTATTGTAGATGAAGTGGATTCAATTTTAATAGATGAAGCTAGAACTCCACTTATTATTTCTGGCGGTAGATTTAATTCTAATAATTTATATATTGATGCAGATAGAGCAGTTAAAAGACTTAAAGAAGAAGAGGATTATGTTGTTGATGCTAAAACTAAAAGTGTTTCTTTAACTGAAGAAGGTAGTAAAAAAATTGAAGGAATATTCAATTTAAAAAATTTATATGATTTAGATAATACAGCATTAGTTCATCATTTAAATCAAGCACTTAAGGCTAATTATGGATTTAAAAAAGATGTTGATTATGTTGTTCAAGATGATGAAGTAATAATTGTTGATCAATTTACAGGAAGACTTATGCATGGTAGACAATTTAGTGAAGGATTGCATCAAGCAATTGAAGCTAAAGAAGGAGTAACAATTAATACGGAAACGAAAACGATGGCAACTATTACATTCCAAAATTTATTTAGAATGTATAATAAGTTATCTGGTATGACTGGTACGGCTAAAACAGAAGAAGAAGAGTTTAGAAATATTTATAATATGTATGTTATACAGATACCGACTAATAAACCTGTTATTAGAGAAGATTTGGCAGATCTTGTTTATGCGACAAGTAAAGCAAAATATAAGGCTATTGTTAATACGGTTAAAGAAATTAATTCTACAGGTAGACCAATTTTAATTGGTACGATAAGTGTTGAGGCAAATGAATATTTAAGTGGTTTACTTACTAAAGCAGGCCTTAAACATGAAGTATTGAATGCTAAAA
>CANPYU010000014.1 GCA_947588665.1 uncultured Bacilli bacterium
TAAAAGTGGGTTTATGTCCAGAAAAACCGTTCGACAAATTCCGACATTTAATTTATTTATAATTTTAATATATTATACAATATATTTTTTGGTCAAGTAGTTTTTTAAATTTAGTTATATAAAAAGCAAGATTACTCTTGCTTTAGAAACCATGACCGGATGATCCTCCACCACCAAAGCCTCCACCTGATGAAAAGCCCCCTCCAAAGCCCCCTCCACTGGAACTTGAAGAATGAGTATTAGCATAGTTAGCTCTTTGGCTACTATAGGCATTATTAATGGCACTTGTAACACTGCTATTAATTGAAGGAGTAAAATTTAAATAAACAAATGATGGATAATAATTATAGGTAGAAGCATCTATCTCCTTAATTTTAACATTCATACTTTTTTCAACTTTATCGGCAAGGCCAAAGATTGTTGCATATACTAAATATCTTTCCCATAAAATAATTTCAGGCAATTCCTTTAGTTCAAAAGCTCCAAAATCATCTAAAAAATTTTTGAATGCGTTCCATCTAGTATAATGTTCGCTTCCTTTGGGGGTTTTTTTAATTACAAATATACAATAGAATAGAAATCCCATGGCAACAAAAATAAGAAGATAAGCAGGAAGAAATTCAGTACCTCGGGTAATATTAAACATAAATACTAAATATGATAAAGCAATTACTATTGCTCCAATTATTTTAGGAGTAGCAGAAGTAGAATAGAAATTCTCTTTTATTCCAGCATTAGTTACTTCATTTTTCCAGGCAGTATAACTACTTATAAATTTATCGCAGGTTTTGGTACTTTTAGCATAACTTTTTAGTTCTAGAGTGGTAAATTCTTTTTTATTCTCGGTATTAAGAGAATTATTTCCTACTTTATCAAATAAAAATTCTATTAATATTTTTTCACTTTCATTTATATTGTCGGTATTTTCTAAAGTAAACTTGTATTCTTTTTTCTTTGGTGATTTAGTATTTATTATTTCATTTACTGAGAGATTTTTTTTATAAACAAGATTCATAATGGAAGCACTCATTGCATTGGGAGTTATTTTGCGATGCATTAAATAATCTATAACTTCAACATTATAATCATCTATAAATTCACGATTATATTTAGAATAATAACTTGATTTAGGACTTTTACCATATTTATAGTAAATATAGATAGTTAAAAGAATAATAGCTATATACATGATGATAGTGCTTACAATACCAAATCTTCTAGTGTTTTTTAGTTTTTCACGAAGATCATTTGCTACTTTTGCTCTTTGTTCTTCTATTGTTATAATATCCTCTAAGTTTGAATTATTATCCTTTTTAATTGTACTTAAATCTGTAATAAGATCTTTAGCAAAAGTTAAACGAATATCAAGAGTTGATGAAGAATCCATATGATCGATTGTAGCTAAAACTCCAGTATTATCATTTATTTTATTTATTTCTCCTGATAAATCTCCATGAGCCCAAAACCGAAAATCATCAGAAGAATCTTTTGTAGGCAGTAAGACTTCAACTTTAACATTATTTAGATCATCATAATCGTTTGGAGTAATAAAATTCCAATATAATTCGGCAACATCTGAATGTAATACTACTGCCCTTTTTATTAGATAAGAAATTAAGAAGGCAACTTTTTTATTATTTGCTTGATAATATAAACGGTAAGTATACCCAAAATTGTTATAAGTAGTAGTATATTTTGCTTTATCGCCATTTGAGGCATAAGTTACTAAGTTAAATGTGTTAAAATCTGAATCATTGAAGGTATCAAAACTAACTTCGTTTACATATTTTCCTTTTATACTTAATAATTCAAGACCAGAAGCATTGTAAAGACTATTATTTTCTGTACTAGATAAATTATCTTCTAATAAAGGATTAGCGTATGATAAAGTTTTTTCATAGCCATTAAAGGTGCCATCCATTACAATTAATTCAGTAATTTTTAAGTCACCATTGGTTTGTATTTCAGCTTTAATAAGTTGATCGGTTATATCATAGTTTACCGCGAATACTTTTTGAGGTACTAGTATAAATAATATTATACTTAAAATAATTTTTTTCATAGATAATCTCCTTTAAAAAAAAGACTTAAAAGCTAAGTCTTAAAATTTAACTTGAACGTTTTGTCTTTCTGTTTCATTAGCTTCAAAGAAAGTTTCTTTTTTAAATTTAAATAAACTAGCAACAATATTAGATGGAACCATCTCTATTTTATTGTTATATTGCATAACAATATCATTATAGAACTGTCTTGACATAGCAATTTTATTTTCTGTTTCATTAAGTTCGTTTTGTAGTTCCGTAAAGTTAGTATTAGCTTTTAAATCTGGATAACTTTCAGTTAAAGCAAATAATTTATTTATGGCTTTAGTAAGTTCCCCATCGGCTTTCATTTGGTCTTCTGGTAAACTAGCACTTAAATATGTGTTTCGAGCTTTAACAACGTCTTCTAAAGTCTTGCTTTCATGTTTAGCATAGCCTTTAACGGTTTCAACTAAATTGGGAATTAAATCAAATCTTCTTTTTAATTGAACATCAATTTGACTCCATGAGTCTCTAACTCGATTGCGAAGTGATACCAAACTATTATAGGTTACTAATATCCATAAGATAATAACAACAATAACTATTAAAATAATCCACCACATATATAATCCTCCTATAAAATTATATTATCATAATTTAGTTTTTATCTCAAGTATTACAGTATTTTTTTCTTTCTAATTGACAAAATTTTTATCTATAATAGAAGTTAAATCTTTAATTTTATGATCTAGAAGAGAATATAAATAAAGTTTAATAGGTTTAGTTTTAAGAGATTTTATATATTTATAATATATATTTAATTGATTTTCGTAAGCTTCATCTTCTAAATCTTTTAATTTATAATCAATTATTTTTATTTCATCTTCGTATTCAAGGATTAAATCAATTATACCATGATATTCATTATTATTTTCTAAATAAATAAATTCTAATTCTTGATATATATTGGCATTTTTAAAATCAAAAGTATTTTTTAAGTTATTTATAATTTCATTAGATGAATTATCTAAAAAGTTTGTATATTCTAATAATTGATGCATGATAGTTCCATATTCTAGAGTTTTGTATTCTTCTTTAGTTATTAGTTTAGTAATTATTTTAGATGCGTGTTTAGTCGTGATTAATTTAGATGGTATGTTATTTTTTATAAAAGTAATTTTCTCGGAACTTTGGATTTCTTTATTATTTATTAAACTAGTAAATTCATAGTCTTTGGTTAAACCTAAATCATTTATATTAATTAACTCAGTATATTTAGCTAAATTAAGAGATATAGAATTAATAAAATCATAGAATGAACGATATTTTATACCAATTAGGAAATCTACTTCTTTTTTAGCTTCACATTCTTTTTTAAAGCTAGGAATGACCATGATCATTTTTTCTTTGGCACGGGTTAACGCAACATAGAAAAGACGAATTTTTTCCGATATTTCTTCTAAATAATAATTATTTTTAATTAATTCTTTTGTAAATAATGTACCTATTCCCTCTTTAAAAAAGGGAGTTAAAATGCCATATTTTTTATCATACATAAAACGACTTTGTAAATCTCCTAAATTAAAAGTTTTTTTAAACCCAGCAAAATAACAAATAGGAAATTCTAAACCTTTAGATTTATGGATATTCATTATTTTAACAGAAGAAGAATTGCTTCTTTTTTCTTTGTATCTTATCTCTTTATTTTCTTTAAGCATTTTATTTAAATATCCTTCTAATTATTAATAGTAAAACCTAAATTTTCTAGAGAGCTTGCAATATCAAATAAATTGTCTAGCCGAGTTAAACTCGCTTCAATATCTCCTGTTTTTAAGTAGTTTTCATAGAAATTAAAAGTATCAATTATTTCTTCTAATAATATTTTGGGAGTTTTATTATCAATATCAATACTTAAGCTTAGACATTTTTGATAAATTTCCGTATTATAAAATGTATTATTATTCATAATTTCAAAGATTTCAGCATCAGTTAAGGTACTTAGAAAGCTACGAGCTATACTTATATAGGAATAACGCATATTAGTGCTGTAATCTTTATTTTTAATACAAATAATTAAATTAATAATATTTTTTATTACCATAATGTCATAGCTTTCAGTTAAATTGTTATCTTTGTATACTTCTAGGGGAATATTTAAATATTCAAAGATTTTTTTATATAATGGCATGTCAGTTCCGCGGTCTAAAATGATACAAAAATCACTTTCTTTAATATCACGGTTTTGATTTAAATCAAAGTCAAATACTTGATATTTAGTTTTTAGTTTTTCTTTGATATCTTTAGCAATAGTGAATGCTTCTATTTCTTGGTTGGTGTATAATTTGTCTTGATAGTCATATTTTAAAATTGTTAAATTGTTATTATAATTATTTGC
Organism: uncultured Bacilli bacterium; assembly: GCA_947588665.1. The sequence continues at coordinate 4,420 of CANPYU010000014.1, forward strand.
TCCTTCATTTTCGTAAGCTAAATTACCATAGATCATTTCATGATTTTCATGATAATTTACTTTACCTATTTTTTCCGTCATAATTAAATTAAATATTTCATTTATACCGCTTAAAACTTCTTTTCGAGATCGAAAATTTTTTAGTAAATCTATTTTTTCACCACCAATATTTTTACTATAATTATCATATTTAGTTTTAAAAATATTAGGATTAGCATTACGAAAGCGATAAATAGATTGTTTGATATCCCCCACCATATAAACATTGTTATTAGCAATCTCACTAATAAACATTTCTTGCAGGTCATTGGTGTCTTGATATTCATCAATTAAAATTTCATTATAAGTATTTTTTAATTCTTCTTTAATATCAATATGTTCTTTTACGATTTTAATAGCCATTTTAGCAATATCGGTAAATTCAAAAGCTGCTTGTTCTTTTTTATATTTTTGGATACGTTTTTCTAATTCTAAAATAATTTTAATTATAATACTTACATAGTCTTTGGTCGAATAATATTCTTCTTTTAATTCTTGTTCACTATATTTGGTTAGTTCCATTAGAGTTTTAGCATTTTCTTTTAACTCTTCTTTAATAGGCTCACCTTCTTCTTCTAAATCTTTAAAAATGACGCGACCTAAATCTTTAACTTTATATAAATCTTCATAAGTGTGGACTTTAGTTAGTTTACTATAAACATTATATACTTTTTCATATACTTTTTCATCTAAATAATTTTCGATAGATGATAAGTTATCTTCAATTAAAAGAGAAATATTTTTTAAATAATTAAAGTATTCATTAAATAAACTATTAACATAAGTTTCATTATAATAATTTGCTATATAATTATTTAAATAATCTTCCATATCATATCTAAGTTCTAATGATTTTTTTATATTTAAAATGGCTTCTTTAATTGGTTCATCATCCCGATTGGTAAAATCACCAATTAGTTTTAAAAAATTAGGGTCTTTTTTAGCATATAATTCTAAGAATATTTCTTCGAGAATTTTACTTTTTTCAAGATCAATAATTGATGAGTCAATAATAGAGATATTAGAACTAATATTTAATAAATAATGGTATTTTTTAACACAGGATAAGGCATAAGCATCAAAAGTAGTGATATAAGCAGTATCTAGATATTCTAAATCTTTTTTGAGACCTGCTTTAAGGAGTTTTTTGCGGATTCTATTTTTCATTTCTCCAGCAGCTTCATTGGTGAATGTTAACATGAGAACTTTTCTGATATCAATATTTTCACTTACTTTTCTTAGGACTCTTTCAGATAAAACGGCAGTTTTACCAGAGCCCGCACCGGCAGATACAATTATATTACTTCCCTCTTTATTAATTGCTAGAGCTTGTTCTTCAGTCCATTTCATCTTCTTCACCTCCAAGTAATACTTCATCTTTTTTGGTTTTAAAACAAATATCTTTAAATTTACAATATAAACAAGAACGATTTTTGTTATCTAAAACTTTAGGGTTAATCGAAAATTCAGCATTTAAAATTTGGTTTATACATTCATCTATTTTTTCTTCTACTTTAATGGTTAATTCATTCATTTCATCGTTGGTTAATACTTTGGCTTTACTGCTTAATTCACCATTTTTTTTATAGGTTAAATCCTTAATGGTGGAACTTTCTTGATATTCATCATCTAATAATTCTAAAATATGTTCATCTTTATTAGAATAACCTTGAAGTTTTAAATTGTCTAGGCGAGTTTCTTCAAGGGTTTTGTTACTGATTGATGGGACTTTATCTAATACTTTTTGAATATAAAAGCCTCCAATTTCGGCATCTTTAAATTTAGCACTATTTTTAAGTAAATATAAATAAATTGGTAATTGTATATCTAGACCATATTTTAAATTATTTAAATTAATTTTAGTATTGCCAGTTTTATAATCAACGACGGCGATGACATTTTTACCATTAAATTCATTGTACATGACTTTATCAATTAAACCTTTAAATGTAACATTTATTTTATCTATATCTTTATAAACGTATAATTCTTCTTCAAATAAATATTTATTTAATTTGGTGTGTTTTTCTTGTTCTTTTATAATTTTTATTATTTCTTTTAGTTCAGTACATAGTTTTTCTAGATAAAAGTATTCTCTTTTATTTAGAATATAATCTTTTTCTTTAGTAAATTTAATAATTTCGGTAGGAATATCAATATCTTTGGTTAAGAATAATTCTAAGATATGATGAGTGATTGTTCCTAGAATAGTTTTAAAATTTTCTTCATATTTATCTACTTTTAAAACTTTACTTAGATAATATTTAAAACTACATTCGTTATACATCTCCATATTTGTATAGGCTAAATTTAAATTACCATTTAAACTTTTTAAATAATTAGCCTTATTAATACCTTTAAAAACATTGTTATATTCTCGATAAGGAATATTTAAACTATTTTGGTATAATCCTAAATTCTTACTTATAACATTAAATTTAGCTAGTTTATCGAGGCTTTTCGCGTATTCTAAAGAACTAGATAATACAGAATAACTAACTTTACGATCTATATTAGCTTCATTAACTTCTAAATCCATCTCTTTAATTAATAATGAAGGATAAAATACTCCTGTTTTACTGGTTAGTTTATAAGTGATAGTTAAATTCTTAATAGAAGTTAATTTTTCTTTTAATATTTCTTTTCTAATTCGATTAATATTTATACTTGTATTACGGCCTAATTGTTCTTTTAGCTTATCACTTAAATAATCTTCATCTTTTGATATTTCAGGATAAGAATTAAGATTAAAACCTAATAAAAATACATATTCATCAGGAGAAAAGTTATCTTTGAGATCTACTATTTCTAAAGCATTATCATACTTAGGAGGAACAATGTAGTTATTCTTTAGATCATTTATAATAAATTCTTTTAATATATTTTTGTTTTCTACCGCGACTGATTTATTTAATACTTTTATTAAATCATTTATATTACTATATTTTTCACTTAAAGTTAAAACATTTTCTTCAATGCTTTTAGTATCATAATTAGCTAAAAAATCTTGAGCGACAAAAGTACTATATAAAGGAATATGTTCATCAATATTAAGAGGAATATTATATATTTTAGCATATCTTTTGATAATTTGGTTATATTCTGGATGTGCAATTATTTTAATCTTATTTAAAGCAATATTTTTATTAATAAGTTTACTTATTTCATTTATAACAAATTCTACTTCTTCTTCAATAGTATCACAGCTAAATACTGGTGGCTTATAAGTATTTAAAGGATTTTCTTTAATAATAATATTAGAATTTAATTCTTTTAAGATTAGTTCTTCTTCTGGCAAAAGATTATTATAACCATATAAAATAATTTTTTTATTTTTTAAACTATTTTTAAAATTGGGATTTTTAATTAATAAGTTATGAGCTTCTAAATCTTTTTTTAATGATATTAAAAATTTTATTTTAGCATCGGGAAGATCTTGTAAAAAATAAAGGTTATTTAAATAAACTGAGGCAATATTTAGATTTACCTGATAATTTAACATAATATATTCAAGAGTATTATTATTATAATCAAAGTATAAATTTTTTTTTAATTCCGGAAATGAATAAAATTTAAGATTATACATTAATTTATTTTTACTCATTTCTTTTAATATTCTTTTTTTATTCTCATTATTAGTAATTATTATTAGACTTTCCATGATATCCTTCCTGTTAATTCTTTAATAAGATTATTATACTATAGATGAATATTTTTGACAATTAAGCATTATTTAATTTTTTTAATATATGAAAAAAAACTAGGTTTTCCTAGTTATTATCTAATGGCGCCCAATGTAGGACTCGAACCTACGACCTAACGGTTAACAGCCGTGCGCTCTACCGACTGAGCTAATTGGGCAGTACTACTAAAGTATAGTATATATTATGTTTAAAGTCAATATTTTTATGTAAAAAATTTTGAAATTTTTTGAAAAAAAAATTCCATTGCTGGAATTATTTTATTCATCTTTAACTTTACAATCACCTGGATGAACAATACATGTTCTGCATACTTTATATTCTGCTGTATATGCAGGATCGTCTTTAAATTCACTAACTAGACTAAAAATTGCTCCGACTAATGTTGGGATAAAGAATATTATAATACCCGCGATAGCTCTCATTACTAAAGATTTAACAGATTTTTTAATTTCGTCATCTTTACTTGCTACAACTGCTTTTCCTAAATCTATCATTCCGAATACAATTATAACAATAGGAATTGCTATTTTAAATACCCATAATACCCATCCAATGATTTGCCATATGGCAGCTAACTCCGTACATATTGATGGTGCCATTAATAACATATTTATTCCTCGCTTTCTTCTTTACATACTTATTTTATCTTAACTTATGATACTTGTCAAGTTTTTCGCTTATTTTATGTCAAATTTTGTCTATACTTGCATCATGGTAATAACCGCCAAGACTAATAATATCATGACTCCTACACCAGTTGCAATAAGCATACTCATTGTTTTGCTTTCCATTTTATCTAGACGATTTTTGTATTTAGTTTCTCGCGCTTTTTGTTGTAGATTAGAAATTGTTTTTGAAAAAGCTAATAATTGTTCTTGTTTTCTTTCTTGGCGACCTAAACTTAAACGATATAATAAACGCATCATCCGCATAGAATCACGAACTGGGTATTGACGGGCAAATTCCATATATGGTTCAATAGTATCATTACCAGCATTAATTTCGTTTATTAGTTCTTTTAAGCCATCTTTAAAGATTTCAGGAGCGTCATCTAAGGATTTACCTATTGCAACTGGAACTGTATAGTGTTGGATTAGGATTTCTAATCCCTTTAAATAATAAGGAAGCATGGTATCTATTTCATGTAAATGTCTTTTATAATAATTTTTTAAATTAATATAATCTAATTTAAAGAAAGCAAAACCGGCGATAACACAGACAATTAAATAAACATATGACATGTTTTTTAAGAGTAAGCAAAAGACTACTAAAATTATTATTAAAGCATTTTGAAGTCTTTTACTAAATAAAATATCCGGGTTTACAGAATCACCATATTTAGCTTTGACATAAAAATCATAGTCGCTTTCTTTTAATTTTCTTAAATACATTTCATTATCTGCGATTAATTTACTAATACTAATTTTGCCACTTTTAGTAAGAATATAAAAAATTATTAAAGCAATAACTGCTAATTCTATTTGCATTATTCTACCCCCACATCATCATTATAATATTTTTCACCGGTAAGTAGGAAATAACAATTAATAATAATTATACCATGAAGTATTAAGTGAACATACCATTGTTCTAATAACTCTAAATAACTATTTTTACCTAATAATACTTGCATTACAAGTACTAATAAGAATAAAACTAAAGCAAATGTTATAAATTTTGTATGGAATTGTTTACGATCCATTTGATCACGATAGACTCCCTCTACTAAAGCATCTATATCCATACTCATATTTTCTAGAGCTTCACCAGAGTCTTTAGCACCTTCTTTAGTTATTTGTAAGAATAATTGGTGCATATTTTTAACCATATAATATGGGTATTTTTGATTGAAGTATTCGATTGATTCATCGATTGTTCCATTTTGATAGGACATATTAATCATGGTCTTTATGTCTTCTAGAACAGGGTCTTCAACTATACCAGAATCTCTTACTCCTTCTAGAGATTTAACAAAGCTTTGAGTTGTATTAAATTCCATGATAACATTGGTAGTATATACTTGAATCTGTTCAAAAATATATTCACTGTAAATTCTTTTACTTCTTAAATAAGCAAGGTAAGGAATAAACGCGATAGCAATTCCAGCATAAATAATTACCATGATTAAACTATAAAAGTAAAGATAGGCAATAGCTCCGGCAAGACCACCCATAACAACAATTTGAATTGTATAATCTTTTATGGTGTATTCTTGCTTTAAATCTTTCATTTTAGCGCTTATTGTTTGATAACTATATGGGGCATATTTTTCATAAATTACATTAAATTGTTTTTTAAAAAATTTATAAAAGGATTCGGTACCATCATTTTGACGATATATTATTACAAATATTGCTATTAATACAACAATTATATATTCCATATTTACCTCCTTTTATAATGCTTCAATAATTTCGGGGCCATTTTTAGCTTCATTATTTAAATGAAATAAATCTTCATCTAGTATAACCCCTTGAATAGCTAAATAATTTCTTAAGTGCTCAGTGGGATTGTTTAATGTAAAGTTGCCATCTAAAGTCTTTTGGAATATTGTGTTTACTTGCGGTTTGTTGTCATCATCAACATAAAATTCACATATTTCCATGATTTCTCTTTGAAATCGGCCTAATTTTTCACTCATGTAACCTTTAACATAGATACCTATTTGAACATATCGATGAATAGTAGTTAAAAATTGTTCAACGTCAATATTAGATTCAATTAAACTATACATACGCATAGGTATTAAAGCCGCTTTATCTGAGTGGATGGTGGAAATAATATGGTGTCCTGATGAGATAGAGTTTCGAACAGCCATAACAGCTTCGGCGCTACGAACTTCGGATAATAAAATCCAAATGGGATTTTGACGCATACAAGTAACTAATACCTCAGAATATGACGCAATATTATTCGTTTTCATGGCGACAATATCTCGATGAGGAAAGATACGATCTAAATGAAGTTCAAGAGTATCTTCAATGGTGATTATTTTTTCATTTTCTTTGGTAGTGCTCGCTAAATATTTAACTAGTTCAGTTTTTCCGGAACCAGTTTCCCCACTCACTATTATATTTGCATGACCTTGTACACAGTTTAAAAGAAAGTCTAATAAATCGGCACTTACATACTCTTCACTTAATAATTTATCTCTATTTAAACGTATTTTAGCAGGAGTTTTACGAATAACTAGTGCTATACCGTTGGTAGCAATAGAATCATGGATAAAATTTAAACGAAGTTCTGTACTTTCAGCATCTAAAAAAGGATGTGCCATATTGAATGTTTTTCCCATAACGTTTGAACATTGAAAAGCTAGTTTTTCTATTAAAGCATTATTTATTTCTGGCCTTTCAACACGATAGACACCTTGAGTTAATGATTTTAACCAAATTTGGCCACCATTAGTGTAAGATATATCGGTTATATCATCAATATCAATAAACTCTTTTAAAGGTCCAAAGTCTATTTGAGAAAATATTGCATCATTCATATAGCACCTCCTTTATTCTTTTTTTCTTTATTCAATTGGATTATCAGGATCCGACATTAGATAATATTCTATTTGATTTCTTATAAATTCACTTGTTACTTGAGTTTCACCTTTTTCACTTGTATAAGATGCATTACCAGGAACAGGTACTAATTCTACGACATTTGAGCCTAAGAATATAGCACCACTTAATAACCAATATAAATCTTTTGGACAAGCGAATAATAATAAGGCTGGAGTAGTGTTTTGGTTATTACCATAAAAGACACTACGACCACTATTATCACGAACATCTAAGATTGGTAATTTGGTAATAAATTCTCCATAGAATAATTTTCCATCTATTTCCATTTTAGCATAAATATCGATATAATCTTCAGGATACATAGAATTACCATAAGTAGATTGAAGATCAACTGGTAAATTTACTGCTCGATAACCATCAGGCATCCTTTTTAATGCATTATTACTAACTTCTTTACAACGCATTACTTGCTCAGTATAGAAGAAACTGCCAGAAGGAATGTTACTGCGATCAGAGGCACAATAAGTTTCGCTAGTATTTAATATTGAATTAATATTAGAGATTATGGCAGAATTGTCTCTTACAGTTGAGCGCAATACTTCCATTGTACTTACGGCATCTTTAGTTATCTCATTAGTGGCTGTTATTGTTTTAGTTGCATAGGGAATCATTTGAGTTTCAACAGCATTTTTAACACGATAATTATAGCCTATAAAAAGTACCACTAAGCCTAATAACACTCCTAAAATTGTAATTGTATTCTTATTAGATAAGAATCTTTTAAGTGTTGTTACTATATTTCCCATCTTTTCATCCCTTTCCTTTTAATCAACAATACTTGTAAAATCTAGATATGGTATATTGCTATCAGTTGCACATTTTGTATTTTCAAAATGCCACCATTCGGTTGGGATAGTCCTTATTCCAGCGACCATCATTAAATCATCTAGAGTTTTTGCAACATCATTATTTTTAAAGCCTGGGGTCCATTCTTTTTCTCCCATTTCACGATATCCTTTTTCAGAATAAGCAATTGTCGTATATTTATTAGAATCTGAACTTAATTCATGCATATATGAATATGCCATTAATGGTTGTTCGTTCTTCCCTTCTTTATAAGTTAAATCTAAAGCACATGTTTTGTTATGAGTTGATTCATCATTAATATACCAGTCTAAACCGATTCTTTTGGTGCCATAGCAATTTAATCTTGCATCATTTTCACTGCAAGTTTCGCCGATTCTTGCTACTAAATCACTATTATACAAAGTATCATAAACTTTTCTGGAAACAGAGCCAGGACGATATGCGTCATAAATAACTAAAGTTTTATCTCGACTGCTTTCTAATATTCCTTTTAACTGTACTGCATATGGATAATATAAAGGTACGAAATTTCTAATTGAAGAATTATATAAGTGTTGGCCCGTAATACCTTTAATTTCTTTTCCATGAACTTTAAATATACTTCCGCTTTCATTAGTAATATTATATTCTATGTTATATTCACTTGTAGGTAAATATTCAGTTAAACTTATTGCAGTATAATTATCATCTATCCAACCACATCCAGATTCAGTATCTGGTAATTTTATAGCAAAATAGTTTTGTGATGATGCTAAAATTTCATATTTTTTAACTGAACCACCAGTTGTTCCTTTTTTATTTACTGGAACTGCTAAAGTTTTAAAACTATTTTTTTTACTTGTGGCATCATTTAAAGTCTTATAAACTGCAAGATTAGGACTTATAGGAATAATGTGTTTACCGGCTAAATCAGTATGAACTTTAGTTTTATCCATACCACATATTTTTTCTTCTTCTGGTTTTTCTGGTTCTTGTGGATCAGTTGGTGTAGTTGGAGTAGTTGGTGTTGATGGTGTAGGATCAGTTGAAGGTGTGCTAGGAGTACTTCCTTGATTTTCATCTTCAGGATGAATTTGGAGTATACCACTATATCTTGTTACTACATCATAACTTGCTGTTGTTCCACTACTACTTCTAAGTTCCACACTAACTTTTGGAGGAGCTTCATATATTCCGTAAAAATTTACTTCGTATTCATCTTGTAATTTCATTGTTTCTGAAAGTCTTCTAATGAATACTTCCATAAATTTTTCTTTATTGATTTTTACTTCATTATAGTCTCTATAATATCCGTAATCAACTGATTCTAGCATTGAAGCATCAGTTATTTCTTTTATACTTAAATAATCTTGAGTTGTGGTTGTTGTTATACCGTTTACAACTGTGATAAGTCCCACAATTGCAACACCCATAACAATCAACCAGTAACCCCAATAAGAATTTGACATATATAAACCTCCTTCCTACTTCCAAGCTGGTCCAATCATATCATCTGCTGATACAGTACCAGTCCATTTTTGGAAATACTTACCATTTCCATCTACATTTCCGACTTTTCTGTCTTTTATCATAGTGCTATTATCATTAACTTTATTGCCGTATGCTTCGTTTAGGATATCAGTTATAAATGAACTATAGCATGCTACTTCTTCATATTCGCCTAATTTGTAGCAATCTAGAGTACTATTTGAATAACCACCTAAATCACTTAATCCATTTTTACTATCGCTATTTTTAGCATTATAATTTTGGATTTTTTGAGCTGCACTACCAGTAAGTTTAATACTTAAAATTGGATCTTCGTCAAAGACAGAATTTTGAGCTCCTTCGATTTCTTCAATG
>CANPYU010000015.1 GCA_947588665.1 uncultured Bacilli bacterium
TACAATTTCTAATATATTAGAAATCCACTCTTTATACTAAAATTATATTATTGGTAATATCAAAAGTCAAGAAAAATGTCATTATTTTTACGGAAATTAATATAACCATTGCAATGTATGAGAAAATTAAACTGGTGAATTTAAAATGATATATGGAAAAAAATTAAAAGAGATTAGAGAAAGAATTGGAATTACCCAAAAAAGCCTAGCTACTCTCCTAAATGTTCAAGACAATGCTTTTGGACAATATGAAAGAGAATATGTAATAATGCCAACCAAACATTTAAATACCATTTGTAATTATTTTAACATTTCATTAGATTATTTATTTAATTTTACAAATAAACCCCAATATTTAAACTCTAGAAAAGAAATTAACAAAAAATTATCAGGAAAACGTTTAAAAAAATTCCGTAAAAATCAAAAAATAACCCAAGAAAAATTAGCTAAGTTATTAAATGTTTCTCGCACAACTATTACAGAATATGAACGTGGTACTAATATTATTGCCACCCCTTTTCTATACACCATCTGTAAAAATAATCACATCTCTGCTGACTATCTCTTAGGCAAAATTGATAATTTAAATTAAAATTACATACTTACCCCAAAAAATTTAAAAAAATTCTTTACCAAATTGCAATTCTTATAATATACTGATTTTTAAGCGAGACATAACTGCTTGCTAATAAATGGGTATTTTGCAAGCAAACACCCTCAAATCCTCAGTCTCGCTTATTTTTTTATTTTATTTATTCATATAAAAACCTCGTTTCCTTTATCTAAGAAACGGGGTTTAGTTCATTAAATTCATATTTTTTCTTACATATATCTATTCATTTGTTGCATTACTTGATTAACTTGTTTTTTACTAGGTTTCCTTCCCATACTACTCATCATTACTTCAATCATTTTTTCATTTATAGGTGGATTTTTCTTTAAATATTTTTGCATTACATATCTTGCCCCTAAAAAACCAACTACTAGCCCTATTACAAGTCCAATAATAAACCACAATATTTCTCCCCACATGAGGCACCAGTCCTTTCACTCAATATATTACTATAAGTTTTCTTTTTTTACAAGCACACAAGTTCATTTAACCAAAAATAATCTTTATTTTTAAAATCGCATACAAATAAATTTTTATATTCTTTTAACTCTGTTAAAAAACTCGGCTTTAAAACATTACTTTCAAGTAATAAGAAAGCTTTATTAACCACCAACATTGAATCTTCTGGAATATATTTATTCTGTATTCTATGTACATTATGGAATTTTGAATAAAAGTCATTATTTTTAGATTCTCTAAAAATCTTATTATTAATTTTACTTTTATCAAAAGGACTAACAATCTGTAAAAAAAGATCATAAGCTAAATTAACATCTTTTTGATCAAAATTATGAATATCCTCCATTGCTTTAAATAAATGATAAGGATTATTCTTCATCAAATTATAAAAACTTCTATTAATATTAAAAATATAAAATGTCCGCATAATTAATCACCTATTAGCATATTATCACAACAAAAGCGCAAAATTTGTCGAACTGTGTAATTTTTCTCATTTTTTTAAACACCTGTCTTTAAATGATGTCGCCTTAAATAAATTTTTCTAATAAAATCTACTGGAAAAACACTCATGGAGAGCATTAAAACAATAAAGAATTCTTGAGCTTTAAGACCATATGTCCGAAATAAATCTCCCCCATTATAAATTAAATAAACCTGAACTATTAAAATAAACGCGATAATAAATATAAATACTTTATTTTTACTTAAATTAGCAAATATATTAAGTCTTTCACTTCTAGCATTAAAGGAATTAAAAACCCCAATAAATATAAATAAAGCAAAATAAGCTGTCATTAAATATTTATAATTTTCTCCCATTCTAATATAATCTCTTACAATTGGTAATTTCAAAAAAAGTACACATAACATTGCCGAATATAAACCAGTCCATAAAACTTCGCCAATCATATACGAGTTAACAATTGCCTCATCTTTCTTTTTTGGTGGTTCATGCATATAACTAGAAAGTGCTGGTTCAAAAGAAAAAGCAAGTCCCGCGAAAGTATCCATAATCATATTAAGCCATAACATTTGAATAATTGTAATTGGGGTATTAATACCTATAAATGGTCCAATAATAGAAAGAATAAGAGCACACATATTAACAGTTAATTGATATATAATAAACTTTCTAATACTTTTAAAAATAGTTCTACCATATAATATTGCTTTACTAATCGATAAAATATTATTATCAAGTATTACAATATCACTAGCTTCTTTAGCAACTTCTGTTCCACTTCCCATTGCAAACCCCACATCGGCCTTTTTTAATGCTGGTGCATCATTTACTCCATCTCCTGTCATTCCAACAACTAAATCCATTTCTTCTAATATTCTAACAAGTCTTGATTTATCTTGAGGAAGTGCTCTTGCAACAATACATAACTTTCCTGCTTTTCTTTTTAATTCTTCATCTGTAAGCTTATCCATCTCTTCATGAGTTAAAACAATATCTCCTTTATTATATATCCCTGCTTCACTTGCAATGGCAATCGCCGTTTCTTTAGCATCCCCTGTTATCATAATAATATTTATGCCGGCACTATGAATTAGATTTACTCCCTCACGAGCTTCACTTCTAAGTTCATCTTTAATTGCAACCAGCCCTACAAACACTAAATTATCTAAACTACTATTATATTTGTTATAACATAAAACTAAAACTCTAATTCCCTTTTTAGTTAAACTATCAATCATATTATTAATTAATTTCTTATTAACTAAAACTTTTTCTTCTCCCATTTTATTTACATAAAAATTAACTTTAGGTAGTAATATTTCTGCTGCCCCTTTAATATAAGTAACATTATTACTTAAAGTAGTACTACTATATTTATTTTCACTATCAAAAACTTTTTTAGCAATAATCTTATCTTTTATATTCTTATCATAATTTACAAATCTCAAACAAGCTTTATCAGTTGAATTACCCCCAATAATCTCATTTTTATCACTAATAGTACTTTCATTATTATAATAAAGACTATTATATAAAATCCGATAATATTTATCATATAATTTAATATCTTTTAATGATTTAAATCTTATATTATCTCCTGTAATTATTTCACTTACCTCTAATTTACCTTTAGTAAGTGTTCCTGTTTTATCAGTAAGTACTACATTTAAACTACCAGCTGTTTCAATTCCCACTAACTTCCTTACTAATACATTTTCTTTAAGCATCCTCTTCATATTACTAGATAAAACTAAAGTTATCATCATTGGAAGCCCCTCAGGTACTGCCACCACAATTATTGTAACACTTAAAGTAAGCGCATATATTAAATGATCAGCCATTAATCTAAAATTAGTTATAGTATCTATTATAAGCTTACCATCAAAATGATTTTCTAAAACAATGACGGAAAACAAATAAGAAATAGTAACTAATATAGCCCCTAAATAACCAAGTTTACTAATAAATTTAGCTAACCCCTGAAGTCTTAACTTTAATGGTGAAGTAGGAGATGCTTCTGCTACTTCTCTTGCCAAAGCTCCATATACTGTTTTATCTCCTACACTTACAACTTTCATATAAGCATTACCATTATATATAACTGAACCTCGATATAATTTATTATTATCTAAAATATTATCCCAACTAATTGGTGGATATTTTCTTGCCTCTTTAGTTTCTCCATTTAAACTTGACTCATCAACCGTTAAATTGCCTTTAATTAAATAACCATCTGCCGGAACTTTATCCCCACTATTAAGAATAACTATATCATCAACAACTACATCTTCAATTGGTATTTCTAAAATTTTATTATCTCTTAGTACTTTAACTAATATTTTTGAAGATTCTTCCTGTAATCTTCTAAATGCTGCTTCGCTCCCATATTCTGAAATAGTTGATATAAAAGAAGCCAAAAAAATAGCAATTAATATTCCTAAAGTTTCAAAATAATCAGAATCTCGAAACAAAAAAACAACTTTAACTGCTAATGCTACTAAAAGTATTTTAATAATAGGATCTCCTAAAGATTCCAATAAAAGCTTTAAAAAACTATTTTGTTTAACATTACTAATATTATTAGTCCCATATTTTTTACGATTTCTTTCTACTTCTTCTGGTTTTAACCCTTGTTCCATAAGTGTGCCCTCCTAAAAATATATATGTTAAAAAATAATAATTAATACTTATATTTTTGACTTTTAAGAATCTCTATGCTAAAATCTAGATATTAAAAGGTGATATTATGTTTAAATATACTTTAGATAATAAAAGATATCATACTCTAAACTATTTTTTTAAATCTAAATTTAATTGTAAAGTTTTTAAAGTTAGTTTAAATGGTAACTTTTCTTGTCCCAATTTTAAAAATGGACATGGATGCATTTTCTGTAAACATGGAAGTGGTAATAACTTAGAACATTTAAGTCTAAAAGATCAATTTAACCTTGTTAAAATTCCTTTAGATCAAAAATGGCCTAATGCTAAATATATTGCTTATTTCCAAGCTAACACGAATACTTATGCTCCTTTAAATATATTAAAAGCAAAATATGAAGAAGTCTTAACTTACCCTAATGTTATTGGCCTAGATATTGCCACTCGCAGTGATTGTCTAAATGATGAAGTATTAGATTATTTAGAAGAACTTAATACCAGAACTTTTTTAATGGTAGAACTAGGATTAGAATCCAGTCATGATCAAACATTAAAACTCATAAATCGTGGTCATGATTTAGATAATTTTATTAAAGCCGTAAAAAAGCTTAAAAAAAGAAATATTTTTACTATTGCCCATATTATTAATGGCTTACCTTATGAAACAAAAGAAATGATGTTAGATACTGTTAAATTATTAAATACTCTTCAAATTGATGGTTTAAAAATTCATATGTTATATATTGAAAAAGAAACTCCCCTCGCATTAATGTATCAAAAAAAGCCCTTTAAAATATTATCTAAAGAAGAATATATTGATATAGTTTGTGAACAACTCGAATATTTAAATGAAAATATTGTTATTATGCGTATTACTGGAGATCCTAAAAAAGAAGATCTAATTACCCCAGATTGGTTATTAAAAAAATTTTGTGTTTTAAATGATATTGATAAAGAAATGCAAAAAAGAAATATTTACCAAGGAGATAAAGTCACTCCCAAGTAATATTTCTTATTTTTTGTTTAATTCTTTGAATAGTATTATCTATTTGTTTTAAACTTTTATTAGTTAAACTAGCTATTTTTTTTATGTTATATCCATTTTTCAAATAGTTAAATATTTCATATTCATTAATAGATAATATCTCTTTTATTTTACTTAATAACTCTTCATAACTTTCTTTACTAGTTAATTTACTTAAAGGCTCAAAATCATAAACATCTTCCATTAAATCCTGAAGAGTCGTTCCCTCTTCATCATAATTATAATCTAGTGAATAAGAATTACTAAAAAATTTAGCTTTCTCTCCCCCATAACTTTTAATTATTTTTTGTAATCTTCTTCTAATACAAAGTGTAATAAATGTCTCTAGCTTAACATTTTTATCTTCTCTAAAATTTATTAAAGCATCACTAAAAGCAAAATAAGCCTCTTGTTCAAACTCTTTTAAATCAATTCCTAATTTTAATGCTACACTTCGATACTCATGCAATAAAACATCTACAATATATTTATATTTATTATAAATAATATCTTTAGCTTCCTCACTATGTTCTAAATACAAAGAATATATCTCTTCATCTGAATAATCCATATTTACCTCTTTAACATTCCATAAATAAGTATAGCCGCGGAAACACTTGCATTTAAACTATTTATTTTCCCATACATTGGAATACTTACTATAACATCACTTTTATCTCTTATAATTTTACTTACTCCTTCTCCTTCTGCGCCAATTACTAAAACTCTTTTTAAAGCATAATCAACACTTTGATAAGGCTCTCCATCCATATCAGCTACATAAACAAAAAAATTATTATTCTGTAAAGTTTTTAAAGCATTGCTTAGATTACTAACTAATATTATTTTTACATTATTTAGTGCTCCAGCACTTATTTTCATCACTGTTTCATTTACTCTTACACTTCGGTCTTTTGGAATAATTATTGATTTAATTCCCGCACATTCCGCCGTTCTAATAATAGCACCCAAATTATGTGGATCTTCCAAATGATCTAAACAGACCACAAAATCTTCCTCTAAACAATCATCTAATTTAAAATAATCATAATCATTAATATCAATTACAATACCCTGATGATTAGCCTTAACCATCTTATTAAGTCTAACCTCCGGCACTAATTCATACTTAATTTTATTATCTCTTAAATACATAAAAATATTATTATCTTTAAAATTATCTCTTAAATATACTTTATGAATATTTTTAACTGGTGTTTCTTTTAAAACATTTTTACCACATACTAACACGTTTATCACCTAAAAAAAGTATATCAAAAAAGAAAAGTTTTGTAAAGCAAGGATTAACCCAACTTCTAACTTTTCTTTCTTACTAATTTCTTTATTTTAGATGAATTAATTAAATTATATATAAAATTAATATCTTCTATATTTATTCCTTTAACTTGTAAATATTGTGCTAATGTATTATTATCATAATTATCCTTAATTTTTTTATAATCACGATAAAAATATTCCACCAATAAAAGTTCTTTTAATTTTTCTAATCTATATTTTTTCACATTCAATTCTAAAGTCAATTTCTCATCTATATTTTGAACTTTATCCTGTTCATCTACCATATTTTTATGAATAACCTGTAAATAATTTAAAGCTTTAGATGCTGCTTTAAAATCATTTTTTTCTTTAAAATACATTATAATACTTATACTAATAAAATTTAAAGTTAAAATTATACTCCAAGTAAAACCCCATAATCCTAATAACAAGATAAAAGTTAATATAATAACTGGTATAGCTATACAAGCTAGTAAATCTGTCCTTAAACTTAATACTTTCTTTTCTTGAGCTTTAATTAACTTTTCTATTATTTTTATATTTTTTGCTTTTATAATTGCTTGTCCTCTTTTATCTGTCATTTTAACTCCATCTATAAATTATTTACTAATTCTTTAAATTCACATCCCCGATCTTCAAACTTAGCATATTGATCCCAAGAAGCTGCTCCGGGACTTAAAAGGACCACATCACCCTTTTTAACATTTTTCCTAACTTTAACCATCGCATCCTTTAAATATAGATCTGTCTCACATAAAATATCATGCGTATTACAAAATTCTTTTATTTTATCTCTAACTTCCCCAATCGCATATATTCTAACTATTCTATCTTTAAAAGGAATTAAATCATCAAAAGTCTGATTTCGATCCATTCCTCCAAATATTAAATGAATATTACCTGAAAAACTTTTTAAAGCCGTAACCGTCGCAGTTGGATTAGTAGCTTTAGAATCATTATAATATTCTACCCCTTCTATATTTCTTACAAATTCAATACGATGTTCTACCCCTTTAAAACTTTTTAACACTTTTATTGCATATTTAAAATCAACTTTAAGTACTTTTAAAACTAATAACATAGCTAAAATATTCTCATAATTATGTGTTCCTTTTAAAAGAATATCTTGAGTATCAATTACTTTTAATTTATCAATGTATATAGCATCACGAGTATAATAATTATCTTCACTATTGAAATAATATTTAATATCTTTAATATCTTGAGTAAGTTTTAAACTATCTAAATTACTTTTATTTAATATAGCTATATTATCACTTGTATGTCCTTTAAATATTTTATATTTAACTTTTTTATA
The DNA here is from genome assembly GCA_947588665.1 of uncultured Bacilli bacterium. Next base: position 7,838 of record CANPYU010000015.1, read on the forward strand.
AGCTTCATACGTCCCATGATAATCTAAATGAGTAGGACATAAATTAGTTAAAACACTTATATTTGTTTTAAAATCATTCATATCAATTAATTGATGATCTGAAATTTCTAAAAGTAAAATATCTTTTTCTTTAATTCTATTTTCATTAATTATCTCTGCTAAAGGAATACCTATATTTCCCCCTAAAACAACTGGCATATTAGCTTCTTTTAATACTTCATAAATTAAAGTTGTTGTTGTAGTTTTACCATTAGAACCTGTAACTCCAATAATATTGATATTTTTAGGCAAAAAGTGATAAGCAACTTCCATTTCATTTTGAACTTCTATTTTTAATTCTTTAGCTTTAAGTATACACGGATGATTAGGAAATACTGCCGGATTTTTAATTACCAAAAAATAACTATCATCTAATAATTCTTCTGGTTTATCTGTCAAAATAAACTCTATTCCCCAGTCTTTTAATTCTTGCACTTTCTCTTTATCTTGCATTTTACTATCAGTAATAATTATTTGATTATTATAATCTTTAAGTAACTTAGCTACTTGATATCCACTTCTAGCCATCCCTAATATTAATATTTTTTTGTTCTCATACATCTAAATCACCTTCTTAAATTATATGTCAAATAAAAAAAAAAAGCAATAATCTGCTTTTACAATCGCCTATACTTTCTTAAATTTAATTCTTCTTTTTCTAATATTTCTGTAAAATTTAAACTTCTCAAATAATTATTATATTTTTCTAAATAACCATCAACTAAATCTTTATCTCTATCATTTTTAAATATTTGAATAAAATCTAAAAATGAACTATCTATATTATTTTCCTGAACATTAAGTAAACATATCTTAAATAATTCATCTAATAAATACGGCGAATCCTTTAAAGAAGTTTTAATTTCCTCATGAATATAAGTATCCATATAAGTATCCATTACATCTATAATATAATTTATATCTACTGTAGAATACTTTTCTTTTAACAATTTAATTAAATAATCCGAACCTAATAAATTATAATCTTCTAATGTATAAGAACTACATTTCATTAAATACTCTGTAATGGCAATCTCGTCTTGATAAGTCTCACTTTTAATACTTTCTTGAGCTAATTTAGAAGTCAAAGCTTCATTTAAAAATCGTCCTTTATACCCCATTCTAACAAAATTTTTACCCTTAATATTTCGATAAAAACTTCCCATAGTATGTGCAAGTTCATGAGTTATAGTACTATAATTATTATCATCACAATAATAAATTTTATTTTCTTTTGCCACATAACATCCGGCAATATTTCCTCCAAACTCCTGCAATTCCTCAGGTGTTAATTTAATTATTTGTAAAGTTTTCATATTTTCATAAAATATCCGAAAGTCAAAATTAGGATGATTTTGATTAACTGCCCTCACTAAATTATAAGCACAAATCTTAAATGAATCATTAATATTAGAATTTTCTTTTATTGCCCTATTAACTAAATCTAAAGATACTTTTTCATATCCTAAAATATCATCTAACTGATTTAGATCCTCTATAAAAACTATCCCATATCTAAATTGTTGTGGCACATCAGAAATAAAATATTCATCTTTTAATTCTAAAGCTATTTTATCGCTGGAAATATTCAAATCATAATACTTTAAAGTCTCTTTCCATAAAGAAACAAACCTAAATAATAATAACATATCAATTATTATACATGATTTAGCTACCAACCGTTTTATTTTATCTTTATCCCTTAAATTATAATCATATAAAATAAAACAATCTTTATTATTATAAACATCATTTAAATACTTTAAATCTTTTTCTAAAGGATATTTAAATTGTTCATTATTTTTTTCTAAAAAAATTTTATTTCCCTTTAAATCTTTAAAAATAGCAAATTTCTTTAAGTTATAATAAATATCTAATAAATATACCATACCCCTCACCAAAAACCTATTCTAACATATAATAAATAAATTATCTACTTCTTTCTCTAATTAAATCATTAAAATAATTTATAAATAATTCTAATATTTCTTTTTCACTAAAATTATAACTATCTTTATTTATATCTAAAATATTATAATATTTTAATACTTCTTCAAAATATAAATCTTCTTCATCTAAATTATCTATTAAATAATAGTATTCTAAAGGTATTTTAATATCATTATATAAACTACTAATAACATAATTATTATTAATATCTTTAACAACTTTAATTTTTCTTAATTCATAAGGCAAAGGAACAATACTATTATCACTCGTAATATTTACTTTATAACTAGGAATAAAAACAACTTGATCATCTAAAATTGTTAAATTATTTAAAATATCATTATATTTACCTATATAACTTTTTAAATACTCTAAATTAAGAATTTTATCTAAATTTAAACTATCATTTATTTTAATATTATTTAAATATAAAGTTAAACTTATCTTTGGTGTTTGAAAAACAATATCTTTTCCTTCCTGATAAATAATTTCTTCTTGTTTTGATATAACATATCCCATTTCTTTATTACTATTTAATGTAATAGTTAAATCTAAATCTGGTATATATTCTGCTTTAATAAATTTCCCCTTACTATAAATTGGTACTTTTTGATAATAATATTCTGGTAAATTAATATATTGAAAAGCAAACTCATTCCAAAAATCATCTGTTCCAAATTTATCATAATTAGAAATATACGCAATAGGAAGCAAACTATTAATATTATTTGCCCGAAATATCTTTCCTCCATTCCCTTTAATTAACCTCAAATTTCCTTTTCTATCTAATATATAATTATAATTTTTAGCTAAACAAGGAAATACTCCATCCCTACAAGTATATAAAGCATCTACATTCTGGTAAGCTTTCAAATCATTGTTTATTTTTTCTAAAGTTATATAAGGCCTGTAACCTTTATCTTCCAATATTTTATTATATTTATTTAAATATTGATATAATATTGTTTTATCTTCTACTTGCCTAAATAATTTAGCAAATTCTTTAAAAGAATTATAATCTTTATCTATATTATAAATACTCATTTTAAAAAGCTCATCTAATAAATATGGCGAACTATCTAAACTTCTTGTAATTCCTTCTTTAACTAATGAATTTTTATACGCATCAAGTACTTCAATAATATAATTTATATCTACTGAAGGATATTTATCTTCTAAACCTTCAATTAACGCCCAAACCCCTTTTTGATTATAATCCAATATATTAAAATTACCCATTTCCATTAAATAATCTGATACTAATTTTTCATTTATATAAGCATATTCTTGAGAGCATAAATTAGTAATTTCACTATTTAGTGCTTCATCAATAAAACTTCCATTATTTACACTTCTTAAATAAAGATTTTTACCATCAATCCGATAATAATGATAACTAGTATGAGCAAGTTCATGTATAATTGCATTTTCATCCATTTCTTCCTGATAATAAATAGTATTAGTAACACTATCATAACAAGCAGCAATATGCCCATATTTAGCTTTTAACTCTTCATTTGAAATTGAAACAATATTTAAAGTTTTCATATTCTCATAAAATATCCGAAAATCAAAAGAACTATACATTTTCTCTAATTTTTGTACTAAAGTATGAGCACAAGTCTTAAATTGTTCATTTAAATTAGTATTACTATCAATTACCTCATGAACATTTTCAGTAGAAATGCTATCATAACCTAAAACTTCCGTTAAATCTTCACTATTTTTAATATTAACTATAGTATATTCTTTATTAGCATAAATAGGATTTATAGCATTTAAAACAATACCATTATCTGTTAACTTAACTTCATAATTTGCTAAATCACTTTTAAGCTTACCACCTATAATTCCTACTGCTATAACATCAAGAACTAATAAACTTCTTGCAATTATAACTTTTTCTTTATAACTAAATTTTGGAATTAAATAACACATATATGGATTATAATTATTATATATGCTATTTAAATATATAAAATCATCTAATAAAGGATACTTATATTTATTATCTTTAATTTCCAAAAAAGTTTTCCGGTTATTATTATCTAATAATATCATAAATTTCTTTTTATCATAACTAATTACTAATAACTTTTGAAATTCCCCATTCACTAATATCACCCCCGATATAAAGCCAAAAAAAGCAATTAACTTGCTTTAATTAAATTAATATAATAATTAACATCTTTATACCAATTAGGATTCTCGGCATATTTTTTATTCATTAACTCTGGAGTTGTTAATCCATAAGCATAATAATTATTTGCTAAATTACGAATAAAAGCATTTAATCCCGTATCTAAATCTTTAAATGAAGCATATGAACCACATCCAGTTCCTTTCATGCCTCCAATATTATTACAATGTTTAGTTAAATAACTGCAATTCCATTTACAACCTGTTTCTACTAATATAATACCTGTTGCCACCAATGGATCTACTTCATATTCTAAAGCAATACTTGCAATATTTGTACCATATCCATCTAATGTTGAATTAAGAACATTATTAATTTTATTACTTAATTCCTTCAATGTTAAACCTTCATAAACAATTAGCTCTTCATATCTACTTTTTGGAATATTACTTTCATATATATTATTCTTTATATAATTATGATATAAAACTCTTTCTTCTGTACTTTTTTTATAAGCTATAATACTACTACTTAATATAAAAATGATTATCATCATCTTATATATATAACTTTTCATTTTCAAAACTTCCCCCTGCTTCTTTTAAAGAAGTATCATAATTATAACATATATTACTTATTTTGTCAAATCAAGTACAAACATTTGTTTATATTCTTTCAATAAAATCAATATTTTTAATCTTAATTTTATCCCCACTTAAAGTAAGCAACTCATTATTAGTTTTACCCACAATTACTGTCTCAATAATATCATTACCCATTCTTATTTCTACTTTACTCTTATAAACATGATGAGGATTAGCAAAAATTTCATTTATCTTTCCCAAAATATTAACATTATCTCTATTAACATTCTTTACTTCCCGACTTGAAAATACTTCTCTATTATTATTTAACTGCTTATTAATTGGATTAGCATAAACTTTAGGCAAATTTTTATTCATAAGTTACACCTCTATAATATTTTATGATAAATTACCTAAATTGAGACATACTAATACCATGAAAAAGAAAAATATAATTAATAAATTACCCTTAATAATTCCTTTATTAATACTTACCATTATCTCTTTAATTAACATGAAAATAATAGGTATTAATAATGAAACTTATAATAGTTATTTTCTAAAACAAGTATTATGGTTTATCCTTGGATTTATTTCTATGGTTATAATTATTATTTTTAAACCCAAAATACTTTTTAAATATAGTAAATATCTATATTTATTAAATGTTTTACTTCTAATATTAGTCTTATTCTTTGGTAAAACTGTCAATGGTTCTACTGCCTGGTTTAATCTTTACTTTTTTTCTTTTCAACCCAGCGAATTAATGAAATTAACACTTACTCTTTATTTAAGTGAAACCCTATCCCATTATAAAGAGCATACTTTTAAACAAGAACTAAAATTTATTCTAAAAGCTTTTTTTATCACATTAATCCCTTCTTTATTTGTATTTCTAGAACCTGATACTGGAGCAATCATTATATATTTTTTAATAATGATTGGAGTTATTTTAGTTTATAAATTAAACTTTAAATGGTATTTATTTATTAGTATTATAATAATTATCGCACTATTAACTTTTAGTTATTTGTATATCTATCAAAAAGATCTTTTAATTAAATTAATAGGAACCTCTTTCTTTTATCGAATTGATAGAATTTTAACATTTGTAAATAATGATTCTTTTCAATTAGATCGCGCTTTAACTGCCATAGGAATTTCTAATATTTTTAAAGGTGGCAATTATATATATATTCCAGAAGCCCCCACCGACTTTATTATTGCTTTATCTATTAATAATCTGGGTATCATAAGTTTTATTATAATTTTAATAAGTTTCATTATTTTAGATTTCTACTTTTTATTTAAACTTTTTAAAGCTAAAAATACTAAATTTAAAATGTTTTTCTCAAGCTTTATTGTCATGTTTATTTTTGCTCAAATTCAAAACATAGGCATGAATCTAGGTCTATTCCCCATCATTGGACTACCCTTACCATTCTTAAGTTATGGAGGTACAAATATCATTGTTTACTTCATGTTTTTAGGAATTTTAGCTAGTAAAAGTAAAAATTTTTAATTTTTTTAAATTTTTACTTGACAAAAATATCATTTTGTATTAGTATACAAACTCGAACATTTAATTTGTTTGAATATTCTTTTCCATTCTTTGATATACTTCCTTTACTTAACTAATATCAAATTCT
>CANPYU010000016.1 GCA_947588665.1 uncultured Bacilli bacterium
TTATATGCGTATAACAGGTTTAACTCATGAAAAAATGCATGAGCAAATGGAACCAGAAGCTATTAAAAGAATTAAATATCGTTATATGTTAGAATATATTGCCGATGCAGAAAAAATTGATTTTACTAAAGAAGAAGTAGAAGCAAAAACTAAAGAAATGGCCGATAATTATGGTATATCAGTTGAAGAACTATTAAAAGCCTATGGTTCAGATGAAGTTGTTAAATATGATATGCGAATGCATAAAGCTTTAGAAATCATCAAAGAAAATAATTAGAAAGTGTGAAAAACTTTCTTTTTTCTTTATTTAAAACGATTTGTTTGTTATAATATATTAGAGAGTGATAAATATGCCAAATCTAAAATATGTAATTAAAAGAGCCTTAAATATGGATTATAAAATGTTTTTTAATAAAGTTAACAGTATTCATAAAAAAACCGGAAAAGGGAGAATAGCAATTTTTAATGATATGCGAAAATGTGCAATTAAATATGGCGCAGGATATATGGATTATGATTTATTTGAAATGTATAACCTAACAGATGAACAAAAAGATACTTATATAACTCGCGGCCGAAATAATGCTTTAATAGCTAAATATAATAACCCAGAATATAATTATATCTTTAGGAATAAATATGAATTTAATAAACGTTTTAAAAAATACATTAAAAGAGATTTTATTAAAGTAAATGAAACTCCTAAAGAAGAAATAATAAACTTTATGAAAAAACATCAAGAATTTATGGCTAAACCTATCACCGGCACTTGTGGTAAAGGTATCGAAAAAATAAATATCAAAGATTATGCTTCTTTAGATAATATTTATGATTATTTAACCATGCCCGGTATGAACTTTGAACTAGAAGAACTTTTAATTCAAAATAAAGAAGTAAGCAAAATTTACGCCGAAAGTATCAATACTGTTCGAATTGTAACCATCTTAGACGATCTTGATATTCCTCATATCATCTGTGCTTATTTTAGAATTGGCAATGGTAAATATGTAGATAATTTTAACTCTGGAGGTATGGTTGCCCCCGTAAATGAAATAACCGGTGAAGTGCTAGATAAAGCAATTGACAAAAATAAAAATTTATACGAAATTCATCCCTCAACTAAAAATAAAATCAAAGGGTTTAAGTTTCCAGATTGGCCAAAAGCTTTAGAATTAGTAAAAGAAGCAACTCATGAAGTACCAAACGTTCGTTATATTGGCTGGGATGTTGCTTTTACTACTAAAGGCCCTGTTTTAGTTGAAGGTAACGAATTTCCTGGCCATGATATTTATCAATTACCGGAACATACACCTAACAAAATTGGTATTTGGCCTAAGTTTACCAAAGCTTTTACCGACAAAAAATAAATCAATTTTACCAATTAATATAGACAAAAGAAAATTAATTATTTATAATAGATAGAAATTAAACGATGGGAGTGACAAAATATGGAACAGAATTTACTTGTAATGCTACTTAAAGGATTAGTTTTACTCCCAAATCAAGAAGTAAAACTAGAAATAAGCAACAAACTAAGTAAAGAAATAACTACTGCTGCCACCAAAAATTATAATCGCCATGTTTTAGTAATTACTCCTAAAAATAATTTAGAAGAAACTCCCGAAATAAATGATTTGCCGGAAATTGGGGTTGTTGGTCGCATTAAAAGTCGAATAGAGCTTCCCAGTGGCAACGTTCGAGTTATCATTAAAGGTTTAGAACGAGTTAAAATAGTTAATTTTAATAATAATAAAATTAATAATGATATATTAGAAGCCACAATTACTAGATTAGATTTTCCTGAATTTGATGAAGTTGAAAAAAAAGCCATCATTAAAAAATTAAACGAATTAATAAAAGAATATGTCAGTAAATCTAAACACATTTCTAATAGTATTCTAAATACAATTAAAACCATTGATGATTTATCAAAACTTACTGATATGATCTGTTCTTTTATGCCCTTAACTTTTGTAAAAAAACTAGAATATGCTGAAGAAATAAATGCTTTATATCGTGCCAAAAATTTACTTCGTGATATTAAAATTGAATTAGAAGTTTTAAAATTAGATGAAAAACTTGATCAAGATTTAGAAAATAGTTTAGAGCAAAGTCAAAAAGAATTTATATTAAAAGAAAAAATACATATTTTAGAGCAAGAGTTAGGTAATTTATCTGATAATAATACTTCTACTTATATAGAAGACTTAGAGAAATTAAATTTAACTAAAAGTACCCATAATAAAATAATGAAAGAAATTAACAAATTAAGTTATACTACGGAAATATCTCCTGAAAACGCAATGATCAGAAATTATTTAGACTGGATATTAAATCTTCCTTGGCATAAAGAAACTTTTGAAAATAACAACATTAATGATATTAAAAACAAATTAAATGATAGTCATTATGGGTTAGAAGAAATTAAAAATCGTATAATTGAATATGTTGCCCTTAAAAATAATAATGAAAATATTAAAAGTCCTATTATATGTTTAGTAGGTCCTCCAGGAACAGGTAAAACTAGTATTGCTCGTACTATCGCAAGTGCCTTAAATCGCAAATTCTATAAAATAAGTGTCGGAGGCCTAAATGATACCGCGGAACTCATGGGTCATAGACGTACTTATATGGGAGCTAATCCCGGCAAAATTATCCAAGGGTTAAGAAAATGTGGCTGTAAAAATCCTATTTTCTTAATTGATGAAATAGACAAAATGACTATTAATCTTAAAGATAATCCCAGCAGTGCTCTTTTAGATATTTTAGACCGCGAACAAAATCTTGAATTTATTGATAATTATATTGAAGAGCCTTTTGATTTATCTAAAGTTTTCTTTATTCTAACTGCTAATAATACTGAAAATATTCCTACTCCTTTATTAGATCGTTTAGAAATAATTAATTTACCAAGCTATACTGATTATGAAAAAATAGATATTGCTAAAAAATATTTAATTCCCCGCATTTTAGAAGAAAATAAAATAGACAATAAAATAATATCTATTAATGATGAAATGCTAGAATATTTAGTGGAAGCCTATACCAATGAAGCTGGAGTAAGAGAGCTTTATCGAACTCTTGAAAAACTAATTCGCAAATTAATTGTTTTAGGTAAAATCAATGAACGCACTAAAATGAGTAAAATAAGATTAAAAGAATATTTAGGAATTCCAAAATATAGCAAATTAGATAATAAAAGAAATGAATATCCTGGCCGGGTTAATGCTTTAGGCGTAACTAGCTATGGAGGATTAGTTATCCCAATTGATACCTGTGTTTATGAAGGAAAAGGCAATTTTCTCGTTACTGGCCTGCTTGGTAAATCTATGGAGGAATCCATGAATGTAGCCTTAAGCTATATCAAATTTCATCAAAAAGACTATCGTCTCTTAGATTTCTTCTTTAATTTAAAAGATATCCATGTCCATTGTCTTGAAGGAGCTCTAAAAAAAGATGGACCAAGCGCCGGTATCGCTATTACAACTAGTATTTTAAGTTTTCTTTTAAATAAAAAAATTAGTAATGATATTGCTTTTACGGGTGAAATGTCCTTAACTGGAGATATTTTAAAAGTAGGAGGAATCAAAGAAAAATTAATTGGTGCTTATAATGCTGGTCTAAAAAAGGTTTATATTCCTTATTATAATGAACAAGAATTAGAAGAAGTTCCTCCTAAAGTAAAAGAAGCTTTAACTATTATTTTAGTTAAAAACTATCAAGAAATATTTGATGAGATATTTTAAAATTTAGGTAAAAACATAAGAGACTAGGGTCTCTTTTTTAAAAACTTTTTAAAATTAATATTAAACTAAGTCAAAAAATGATATAATTTTAATAGGTGAAGAAAATGAAAATTAAAGATATTTTAAAAATAAGTAATGCCAAACTAATAAAAGGGGATATTAATGATACATTAGATAACTTTTCCAAAGATACCAGAACAATAAAAAAAGGGGATACATATATTGGAATAATAGGAGAAGTATATAATGGCAATACTTTTTATAAAGAAGCTTTAGAAAAAGGAGCTAAAACCTGTATTTTAAGTGGAAAAGTTGAAGATTTTAAAGATATTAATAATTATAATTGTAATATTATTATTGTGGATGATACTTTAAAGTTTTTAATGGAAATTGCTAAAAGAAAAAGAGATAGTTTAAAAATACCTATTATTGCTATTACAGGAAGTGTAGGAAAGACAAGTACTAAAAATATTATCGCTGATATTCTTTCAACCAAATACAAAGTTAAAAAAACAAGTGGTAATTTAAATACCAACATTGGTCTTGCTTTAACTATATTATCAATACAAGATGAAGAAATATTAGTATTAGAAATGGGCATGAGTAAATTTGGAGAAATATCTGAATTAACTAATATTGCTAAACCAAATGTAGCCGTAATTACTAATATTGGTACTGCTCATATAGGTAATTTAGGCAGTAGAGAAAATATCTTAAAAGCTAAACTAGAAATACTAGAAGGATTAACTGGTCCCCTAATTATAAATAATGATAATGATCTATTAAATGAATGGGGCATAAATGCTAATATTCCTAATAAAATTATTACTTATGGAATAGATACTAAAAGTGCTTATCAAGCCGAAGATCTAAGTTATGATATCTCAGGAAGTCATTTTAAATTAAATAAAGAAGAAGTAAATATTAACATTTTAGGTAAACATTTTATCTATAATTCTTTAGTTGCTTTTGCTATTGGCGATTTATATGGTATAGATCACCATGATATTATAAACCAATTAAAAAATTTAACTTTAGAAGAAAATAGAATGGAAATTATAAAGAAAAATAATTATATTGTGATAAATGACACTTATAATGCTAGTTATGATTCAGTCTATTATGCTCTAGAAGTATTAAGTAATTTTAATGGTCGTAAAATAGCCGTTTTAGGAGATATTCTAGAATTAGGTGATTGGAGTGAAGAAATACACCGCAACATTGGTAAACTTATTATTAAATATAATATAGATGAATTAATTACGGTGGGTTCTTTAGCTAATTATATTAATATAGAAGCTAATGAATCAGGTTTTCCTAGCGCTTTATCCCATAACTTTAAAAGTAATGAAGAAGCAATTAAATATTTAAATAATATAAAAAAAGAAAATGATATAATTTTAATTAAAGCTAGTCATGGCATGAATTTTATTGAAATAGTCAATTCAATTTAAATTCCCGCCACCTTTCATTTATATCATTGTCGAATTTTGTCGAACGGTTTTTCTGGACATTAGGGCATTTTTTGAGTAAAATAAAAGCGTAGTTCTGAATTGCACCTACACTCCTGAAAACAATGAAATTTAATTAAATAGTTACTTATCCAAAAATTCAGAACTACAACTTATTTTAAGCTAAAGCATATGAAACAATCGTGGCAATAACACTGCCAACCATTGCTATCAACATACACCAAGCAAATATTTTTCTTACTTTTTTACTCATATACATCACCATTTCTTTTTTACTTATATAATTTATCATATTTTTTATAATAATGCAATATAATTTACAGGTGATTTTCTATGAATAAGCTATTAAATAACCCCATATATAATAAAAAATATTTCCAAAAAATTCTAATAATAAGTTTATTAGGCTTTTTTTTAGGGATTATTTTCTTTAAAAAACTATCTAATGAAACTTTATTAAATGAAATTTTAAATATAGAAAATCTATTAACAAATACACATATTAATTATCTTCCGTCTCATTTTTTAATCCTTTCATTTTTAAGTTTAGCATCACTTATTGGTCTTTACTCTTTTATTGTTCCTCTATATTTAATATTTGAATTCGCCTGTATTTCTTATAATATTCTTATTTTTACCAGCTCATATCATTTTAAAGGCCTTATTTATAGCTTAATTTATAATCTTCTTACTAAAGGCTTCTATCTCATTTTAATATTAATTATTATAAAAAAAATAAGAATTTTAATACATAGTATTTTTAAAACCAAAGAAACTTATAATAATAGTTTAATAATAAATATAAAAAGTATAAAAATATATTTAATTTTAATGATTTTAAATGATATTTTAATTTATTTATTTGGTAGTAATATTCTTTTAAAGCTAAGTTTCCTTTTAAATACTTAAAGAATAGACTTTTAAAGATATTTTTGATACAATAACTATGTGATGTAATATGAAAAAAGTTATTGTTGGTATCAGTGGGGGAGTAGACTCTGCAGTTTCTGCCTTACTCTTAAAAAAAGCCGGCTATGAAGTTGAAGGATTATTTATGCGAAATTGGGATTCTATGTTAAATAATGATACTTTAGGTAATCCTAATTTTAATGAAAATATCTGTCCTCAAGAGCAAGACTATAATGATGCTCTAAAAACCTGTGAAATTCTAGGCATTAAACTTCATCGAGTAGATTTTATTAAAGAGTACTGGGATTACGTTTTTACCTACTTTCTATCAGAGTTAAAAAAAGGCCGTACTCCTAATCCTGATTTATTATGTAATAAATTTATTAAATTTGATTTATTTAAAAAAGAGGCTTTAAAATTAGGAGCGGATTATATTGCTACCGGGCATTATGCTAAAGTAAAAAATAATACTTTATATAAAGCGAAAGATATTAATAAAGACCAAACTTATTTTTTAGCAGATCTTACCAAAGAACAACTTCAGAATGTTTTATTTCCTTTAGGCGATTTAACAAAAGTTGAAGTCCGAAAAATTGCTACCCAAAATAACTTAAATGTCGCTCAAAAAAAAGATTCCACTGGTATTTGTTTTATTGGTGAAAGACATTATCAAGAATTCATTAAAAATTATTTAAAACCTAATCCGGGTAATATAGTAGATGTTGTAACAAAAAAAGTAATTGGCACTCATAAAGGTCTTATGAACTACACGATAGGTCAACGCCGTAATGTAGGAATAAGTGGTCATGAAAAAAGGCATTATGTTTGTGGCAAAAATGTTGCTCAAAATATACTTTATGTAGCTTTTGGCGATAGTAGTTACCTTTATAGTGATGCTTGTACGCTTGATAACATTAATTTAATGGAAGAACTTCCTTCAAATTTAACTGCTAAATTTCGCTATAGAGGCGAAGAAATACCTATAATTGTCGAAGAAGTAACTAATAAAACTATTAAAATAAAATATCCATCTTTAGCAAAAGCCGTAACTCCTGGGCAAGCTTGTGTCTTTTATGATCATGAAAAATGTTTAGGATGTGGATTTATTAAAGATGTATATAAAAATGGAGAAAAGCTTTGGTATTTAAGCGCTTAAAAGGATAGGGGAGGAGAAAAAAAGAGACCTCCCCTTTTAAAATTAAACATTTATTTAACTATTTACTTGACAACTAAGTGTTAAGTACATTATAATGTTAATGTAAAAGGGAGATAGATGGAAAATGAATAGTTTAAATGAATTATTACAAGAATTAGGAATATCCAAAGTTCGTTTAGCAAAATATTTAAACGTTTCGCGGCAAATGGTTTATAATTATTTAGAGCTAGAAGATATAAATAAATGGCCCAAGGAAAAAAAGATACTTTTACTAAAATTATTAGATATTGAAGATGGTGAAGAAGAAACTATTAAAGCGATAAAAATCACGACAGATTATCTAATGGCCGTCGAAAATCGTCTAAATCAAGGAGTTAAAAGTTCTAGTGATATGGATAACTACTTTGATATGAAAGGTTTAACTAAAGAAGAGCAAACATTAATCGCTGATATTACTTATTTAATTAAAGAAAAACTTTTAGATGAAACGAAAAAAGAAGAGAACTTGCATGCCATTACTTATTTATATCACATGTTACAATCAATTGACAATGTGCCTGAAATTAAGTATATTCTAGGTTATATGTCAAAAACCACTGGCTTTATTAATCCTAATGAATACGCGTTTGATGAAGAACATCAATTCATTTTTGAAGGTATATTATACTCAGCTTTAACCTTATATAACAATGGTGGAGCTAGCAAAAGTAAACTTCAAGAAAGTCACAAACGATTTGTCCAAGAAATAGAGCAAAAAAACGAAGAGAAATTAAGTAGAACTCAACAATTAAACACTATAAAGATTCAAGCCTTAAGAGAACTAGGCTATAATCAAATAAACGAATCTAATGCCGCTGAAGTATTTGAAAAAATCGCGGAAATTCAATCACGAAAGGTATAACAAAAAGAAGCAGTATGAAAAAGAAAAATATATTTATTATAATCATTATTTTATTAGTTATTATTATTGGAATAATTTTATGTTTTGTCGGAGATAAAAAACTAAATATTGAAGATAAATTAATAAATGAACTTTATTCTTATTTAGGAGAAGTAGATATATATCATTGTGGTGGTCTTAATGCTTATAGCAATTCTTCTGTTACTAAAGAAAGTGTTACTAATTCCAATTTATTATGTATGGCTTATTATAAGCTAAATGCAGAACAAAAAGAATCGCAAACTAGTAAAAGTACTGGTAAAAATAAAAATGATAATAAAGTCTGTAAAATAGGCGATAATGTAACTTTTATAACTGATGAAGATACCAGCGAATGCAAATATGAAACTCTAAGCAAAGATGATCTAAATAATGCCTACCAACAATTATATGGTAGTTCAATTAAAGATTATGAAGAATTTTATTTTACTAATGATGATGCATGTTATTTAGAAAATGACACTTATTATTGTGGAGCCGCTGAAACATTTACAGTAAGTTTAGCTCCAGCATCAACTGTCTATCGTCTAATTGATAAAGCTTTAGAAAAAAGAAATGGTGAAATAAATATATATGATTATTTCTTAAGAATATCAGAAAATAAATGTTACATGACTAATAGTGCCGATAATGAAAATACCGAATGTACCAAAGCTCTTGAGAAAATAGAAGGGGACTTTAGTAATTTATCAGAAAAAGAAAAAGCAAAATTTATGAAAAAATATGGTCAACTATATCGTCATACATATGGTTTAGAAAATAATAATTATTACTGGATTAAAAGTGAACAAAAATAAAACCTTTTGTTCTTTTTTATTATTAAAAAGAGGGGACTTATTAATCAAAAACCCCCCTTTTAAATCCTCTTTTTAATCTAAAAATTCCCCCTCTTATTCATATTTAATAAATATATAACCTTATTAATATATAATAATAATAATGATAACGCGTATTATAACCTTATTTAAATATATAATAAGGTTATAAATTATAAAAAAATTCATTAATTAATTTAACTTAAATTTAATTTTTTATTTTTTTGCATTATTCATGCATCTAAATTTTGGTTTTAATTAATTTCTTATAGCTCCAAGTAATATCTTAAATTCTAGGAATATAACCAACTATCTTTATTTTTATCTTCAAAATATTATTTCGTAAAATGTATATTATGTTAACTTTAACCTTGGAAAATTAATCTGATCATTTATAATATCTTAAATTTTATCCTAAAATATAAACTATTACTTTTATTCTTTACTAATTTTTATAATAAAAATCTTTAACCTATTACCGAACATACGAACTATAATTTTTTATACATATTAATCTAATCCCCTTCTATTAATTTAAAAGGAAACTTAACATAGCAATAAATAATCCCAAAGCTATTCCTAAAAAAGTCATATTATATATTTTATATTTTTGCACTTTAGGATATATTACATCAATAGCTAAAGTTATCATTATTCCTCCTACTAAAATTAAAATAATACTAATTAAATTATTATTTATATATTTACTTAAAAAGAAAAATGCAATAACAGCACCAAGAGGTTCAGCAATGCCCGATAAAAAAGTCTTAAATAAAGCTTCTTTTCTTGAGCTTGTCGCATAATAAATTGGAACGGCAATAGCTATCCCTTCAGGAATATTATGAACAGCAATCGCTAAGGTAAGCTTAATTCCTAAACCTAAATCTTTATAGGTGCTCATAAATGTAGCAATTCCTTCAGGAAAATTATGCATAATTAAAACTAACATATTTAATATTCCTAATTTATATAGATCATTTTTCTTTTCTAATTTAGTAATCACTTTATTTAGATATTTAATAGTTACTACCCCTATTATAAAAGCTAATAAAGCATAAATTATTCCTTTACTTATCCCATAACCTTTTAATAAAATATATGTCGATTCAGGTATTAAATCCGTAATACTAATCCCAATCATAATTGCCAAAGAAAAAGAAAGTGCCCCTACAATAAATTTATCAATATTTTCTTCTTTAAATTTAAAAAAGATTACTAATCCTCCAATTACAGTAGCAAAACCTGCTAAAAATGATAATAGTAATGCATAAACAAATTGCATATTCCTCACCATTAAAATATATGTTCTTAATTCTAATATTTACCAATTAATTTTAAGTTTAAAAATATTAAACCCTACCATAATAATAGTGGGAGGTAAAGAAAAATGAGAAGTCAAAATAATAGAAATAACGAAAGTTCTAGAAATTCTAGAAACAACGAATCTAGAAACTCTAGACAAGAAAGCTCTAGAAACTCAAGAAACAATGAAAGTTCAAGAAGTTCTAGAAACAATGAATCTAGAAGTTCTAGACAAGAAAGTTGTTCAAGAAGTAATAGAGAAAATCGTTAGAAATTAACCTCAAAAAAGGAAGTCATGATCTTATATGACTTCTTTATTTTTGGATTAAAGGATGTTTTTCATATTCATGTTCTAATTTCTTATTAGTTAAATGGGTATATATCTGAGTAGTTACTATATCACTATGACCTAAAAGTTCTTGTACTACTCTTAAATCAGCCCCATTATTAAGCAAATGAGTAGCAAAAGAATGTCTTAAGATATGAGGACTAATATTCTTTTTAATTCCTTTTTCTTCACATAGTTTTTTTAAAAATTTAAAAAAAGCTTGTCTTGTAATTTTAGTATGCCGACTACTTATAAATACATATTCACTGTCTTTAGTTCCCAGTAACTCCCCTCGCCCATATTCTAAATAATCTAGTAAATATTTTTTAGCAATATCATTAATAGGTATAATTCTTTCTTTACTCCCCTTACCAAAAACTTTTATCATATTATCATCTAAAAATAAATTACTCATTGTTAAATTGCATAATTCCGATATTCTAACCCCACTTGCATATAACACTTCTAACATTGCTTTATTTCTTTTATCATATGCAGTACTAGTAGAAATATTAAGTAAATTATCGACTTCCTCATAAGTTAAATAAACTGGTAATTTTTTTTCTAATTTAGGCATTTTAATATTTTCACACGGATTAATTTTAAGTTTATTATTATTAACTAAATACTTATAAAAATTATTGATACTTGTTAAATAATGGGCTTTAGTCTTTGCTTTTTTATCACATTTTCTTAAATATTCTTGAATATCTTCTTTATTTAAATATAAAATATTTCTATTTTTATAAAATCTAGCTAAACTGATCAAATCATATTGATAAGAATCTCTTGTATTAACCGATGAACTATATTCTGTATATAAATATTCTTCTAAATATTTAACTAATTCAGGATTATATTTATATATATCTTCTATATTATTACATTTCATAAAATCACCATACAAACATTATACCACTCTTTAAAAATTTATGATATAATATTTACAGGTGATTATTTATATGGAACTATTAGCAAATAAACTACGACCCACAAAACTTAATGAAATAATAGGCCAAAAACACTTAATAGGCCCTAATAAAGTTTTATCTAATTTAGTTAAAAATAATAAACTATTTTCTATGATTTTATATGGTAAACCTGGAATTGGAAAAACTAGTATCGCTAATGCTTTAATAAATGAACTAAATATTAAATCTAAGTTTTTAAATGCAACTACTAATAATAAAGCTGATTTTGATATTGCTATTGAAGAAGCTAAGATGTATGGAGAAATGATTTTAGTTATTGATGAAATTCATCGCATGAATAAAGATAAACAAGATATTTTACTTCCCCATATAGAATCAGGTTTAATAGTATTAATTGGCCTTACTACTTCTAATCCTTATCATAAAATTAACCCGGCCATTCGTAGTCGTTGTCAAATATTTGAATTAAAAGAATTAGAATTAGATGATATTATAGAAGGCTTAAAAAGAGCAACTAAAGAGCTACCAAAAATTAAAATAGATGATGAAGCCCTAAAATATATTGCTTCTTTATCATCTGGTGATTTTAGAAGTGCCATTAATATTTTAGAAGTAGCTTATTATGCTTCTACTAATCACCAAATTACTATTGAAGATATTAAAAAAATAAATAATAAAGCTGTCTTTTTTCATGATAAAGATGAAGATGGCCATTATCAAGTATTAAGTGCATTTCAAAAATCTATTCGTGGCAGTGATGTCGATGCATCTCTTCATTATCTTGCAAGATTACTAGTCGCAGGTGATTTAGATAGTATTTATAGAAGAATGAGTGTTATAGTTTATGAAGATATTGGCCTTGCTAATCCCGCTTTAGGTCCCAAAGTCCAAGCAGCTATCGCCGCCGCAGAATTAGTAGGACTTCCCGAAGCCATCATTCCTTTAGGTACTATAGTTACTGAAATGGCTTTATCGCCTAAAAGCAACAGTGCATATTTAGCCATTAATGAGGCAATTAATGATGTAAATAAAGGTCTTGCTGGAGCTATACCTAGACATATTATAAACCCATCTAATGATTACATCTATCCTCATAATTATAAAAATGATTGGTATCCTCAAGAATATATGCCAGATAACCTTAAAAATCGTAAATACTATCATAAAAAAGATAATAAATATGAAATGAATTTAAATAAATTATATGATGAAATGAGAGGTATAAAATGAAAATAAGTATAATTGGTACAGGAATTTATGGCTTAAGTTTAGCAATTAATATTGCTAATAATGATAATCAAATTACCATGTGGAGTGAAAATAAAGAACTGGTAGATAACTTTAAAAAAACTCATAAATTAAAGTCTATTGCTAATATTACCATTCCCAAAAAAATAACCGTTACAAATAGCTTAGAAGAAGCTTTAAAAAAACCAGACTTAATAATATTAGCTACATCTGCCAAATATATTCGAGAAACATGTACAAATATGCTAAACTACTACAATAACAATATCCCCATTGCTATCGCGAGTAAAGGAATTGAAAATGACACTTGTTGCTTTTTATCTGACATAGTAAAAAGCATATTAAAAGCTAAACATATTGCCGTTATTTCTGGCCCAACTTTTGCCACTGATCTAATGAATTTAGAACCATCTGCCCTATCCGTTGCTTCTCTAAGCAAAAAAGCCAAAGTTTTAATTCATATTGCTTTTTATAGTGAACACTTAAAAATAAAAGACAATAAAGATATTTATGGTACTCAAATATGTGGTAGTATTAAAAATATAGTTGCCATTGCGGCCGGTATTCTAGATGGTCTAGGCTACAAAGAATCAACAAGAGCTTTTCTTTTAACAGAAAGCATTCAAGATATCAAAGATTTATTAAAAAAGCTAGACTGCGACCCTAACACGGTTTCAACATATGCTGGTATTGGTGATTTATTATTAACCGCTGGATCCAATAAAAGTCGCAACTATCAATTTGGAATTTTAATAGGCCAAAAAAGTTCAGAAAAAGATATAGAAAATTATTTAAATAATAATACAGTTGAAGGTTATTATTCTATAAAATCATTTAAAGAACTAACTAAAACTAAGAATATAAAAATCCCTATTATAAATATTATTTACAATATAGTAATTAAACATAAAGATCCAGAAAAATTAATTGAATTTCTAATGTACAAGAACTAGCCATGGTTCTTTTTTTAAACAAAAAAATGCGAGGGAGAGAGCCCTGCATATATCCTGCTCATACATAAAATTTAGAGCAATATGAGCAAGTAATTAT
>CANPYU010000017.1 GCA_947588665.1 uncultured Bacilli bacterium
TAAATTTTAAATTAGAATTAATATAATCTAAAAACAAATTAATAAAATATTCTAAAATATAAGCATGAGAAAAAACATATTTAAAAGTTAAATCATCATTTAAAAACTTAAAATCTTTTATTTCTGTAATCATCTTTTATCTCACCTCCTTTTTGTTACAATTATTTATCATAACATATTGAAAGTGAAATATTTGTCGAACCATGACTTAAATATTCGTTTTTGTTCCTATAGTTTTAAGTTTTTAAATCTTTTAGCTAATTTATCATTATATATTATAAAATTTAACTTTCTTTTTTAATATTTAGCATTATAAGAAAAAAGTAACGATTGTTATTTTATATTTCTTCGGTTGGTAATGAGGTTGTTGGAGTTTTATATTCATTTATAATTAAGGTATTGGTGGTAAGTAACATACTTGCGATGGAAGTCGCATTTTTAAGCGCGGTTGTTAACACTTCTAGGCTGTCTATTACATTGGATGCTTTAATTTCTTCATAATTATTTGTTTCAACATTGTATATAACAGTAAAATTAGAAGATATGATTTTATTTATTATTTCTTTGGAATTTAAGGTGGCATTTTCTAATATTTGATTTATTGGAGCACTTAAAGCTTCTTTTAAGATGTTAGATGCAATAGTAGTATCGTTTAAGTTTAAACTACATTTTAAAAAGGTTAGGCCTCCACCAGGCGTGACTCCTTTTTGAGCAATATTTAAGGAACAAAGGGCATCTTTATAACGCATCAGTTTTTCTCGTCTTTCAGTTGTTGTTTGGGCACCAACTTTAATTTCTATAAATCCTTTATTTAGCATAGCTATTCTCTTAATGTCAAATTCACTTTTATTTTCTTTATTATTTAAAGATTTTAGATATAATTTTACGGAAGGAGTTTTTAAATATTTAAAATTAGTAAATTCTTTAGAAATACTAATATGTTCTAAATTGCCTAGATTAGAATACTCTATCTTAGTATTATTAGAATATATTTTAGTATTAGATATTGTTGCTAAATCTTTAAGAGTTATTTGTTCTTCATCACCATAATAAGGACTTTTTAAAAGAATAATAGGGGTGTTATTATTTAAATATAAATCTATAACATTATTTATAAAATTGGGATTATATTCTTGGGCTATTATTATTAAAGGAGTTTTTTCGGCCATTACTTTATTGATAATAGGGCTTATTTCTTCGAGATAATTTAACTCAGCATCATATATTAATAGTTTAGGATTTTGAAATTCAATTAAAGAAGTATTATTTAAAAAATAGGGTGATGCTAAATTTGTTTCAATTTGATAACTTGTTAAATGATTAATTGTAGTTTCTTCTGTAGTATTTTCAGTAATATAAATGTTTTTTGGTCCAACTTTTTGATAGGCTGATGCTAAAAGAGTGCCAATTGAGGTGGAATTAGCCGAAATAGAAGCAATTTTAGTTATATCATTTTTATTAGGCTTATGACTTTCATTGGTAATATGTTTAATGGCTTCTTTAGTAGCTAAATCTAACTCTTTTTTTAAAACAATAGGACTATAACCTTTTTTTATAGCTTCAAGGCCTTTTAAATATAAACTTTCTAATAAAACTAAAGTAGTCGTGGTGCCATCGCCTACTAGTTCATTTGTTTTGATAGATGCTTCTTTGGCAAGTTCAAGAATGGTGTTAATAACTAAATCTTCACTGGCAATATTTTCGGCGATAGTTACTCCATCATTGGTTATAAAAGGGGTAAAGGCTGAATGGTCAATTATTGCATTACGACCTTTAGGTCCAATAGTACTTTTTACTGGTTCACATAATAATTTAATGGCTTCTATCATTTTTGTTTCTAATTCAGTATTACTTATTACTTTTTTCATTTTTATCACTCATTTCTAAGATATGTTTCCAATATTTTTTGGGCATAAAATTTAATCTTAATTTTTCATTGCGTCTTTCTTTAATACCTATAGTATTATAAAAAGTACACCATAAATCTTCATATTCTAATTCATTTTTATTTAGTTCAATATCCATTTTAATAGTAGATGCTGGAATAAGATAATAATTCTTTTTATCATATATACTTATTATATCTCGTTTAATGTCTTTAATTAGCCAAAATTCACAAGATAATCTTTTTTTGAAATGTTCACTTAACAATAATAAACAATTGTTAGTAGGTTCTATCTCAGCATATAAGACTTTATTAGTTAGTTCTTGAAATCTTACAAAGCCTTTTAATTTATGGGCTTCTCTAGATACATAACTAGATATCTTTAAAGATTTGTCTACACATTTTAAATTACGCATATTTAAAATATTATCTTTATATTTATAACAATTTAAATATAAATAATAGATAATTAATTCTTTATATGGTTCACTAGATAAATAAACATAGAACATAACTTTTAAAGTTTCATGACCCCAGTTATTTTTTATGTTGTTAATAATTTGATAGTTATTAACTATTTTTAAATTTATTATTTCATCTAATAAATTAGCTTCATAGTTTGTAGTCTTTATATCTAAAGGTTTAATTATATTTTTTATTAAAAGATTAATCAAGTTTAAAAGATTTAGAAAAGTACCATCATATAAATATATTTTATTAGCCATTAAATAAACTCAACTGAGTTATAGAAGGTTTAGTTTGATGATGGTTTTCTAAGACTAGATTACTTTCAATAAATTCTTTGTTAAATAAAGACTTATTAATAAAATATTTATTATTACATGTTATAAAATAACTGGCTCTTTTTAGGACCACTCCCATATTTTTTAAATCTTTAAAAGTTATTTTAAAATATTTACGAGATTTAATTATTCTTTTAGCAGAAGTTACGCCTATTCCGGGAACTTTTAATAAATCATAATAAGAGGCAGTATTAATCTCTTTTGGGAATTCATTTAAATGGCGAAGAGCATAATCGGCTTTAGGGTCAATTAATAAATTAAAATTGGGATTATCAAAAGATAAAATATCTTCAACTTTAAAGTTATAATAACGAAGGAGCCAATCAGCTTGATAGAGGCGATGTTCTCTTGTTAGGGGAGGAGTTTTTAGGGTAGGGAGTAGCTTATCTTTATTAATGGGAATATAAGCTGAATAAAAGACTCTTTTAAGATTATAAGTAGAGTACATATTACTACTTTTAGACATTATGTCGAGGTCAGTTTCATTTGTGGCACCAATAATCATTTGGGTACTACTGCCCGCCGGAGTAAAATATTTATTTTTATTATCTTTTATTGTTTGCATAACTTTGGTAACGTTTGTTTCTTTTTTATTAGGGGCTAACAATTTTAAACCTTCTTCGGTTGGAAGTTCAATATTAGCACTCATTCTATCAACAAGTTTTCCTAATTTTTTTATTAAATACTCGGAACACCCAGGGATAGCTTTCGCATGAATATAGCCATTAAAATGATATTTTTTTCGTAAAAGAGTAATAGTTTCAATTATTAATTCCATAGTATAATCAGGATTTTTTATAATACCAGAACTTAAAAATAGGCCTTCAATATAATTACGACGATAAAAATTCATGGTTATAGTGCATATTTCTTCCGGAGTAAATGTTGCTCTTTTAATATTATTACTTCTTCTATTTAAGCAATATTTACAATCAAAAATACAACAATTAGTTAATAATATTTTTAAAAGGGATATACATCTACCATCACTTGCGAAGGAGTGACAAATGCCAGAGTATGCGGCATTGCCTGTTCCACCAGTATTTATTCTTTTACTACCACTGGAAGAACATGAAGCATCATATTTGGCAGCATCCGCGAGAATAGTTAGTTTTTCTTTTAATTCCATTTATATCACCTAGATTAATTATACCAACAAATGTATGCTTTGTAAACAAATATTCGCATAATTTGATTAACAATTTTTGGACATTATGACATAATAAAAGCGATTTTTAAAAATCGCTTATTTAGTTCTAGTTAAAGTTGGTTGATATTCAGATATAGTACTTGTTTTGCCATTAACGGTCAAAGTATAATAACCAGTTTGGTTAGTTGGATAAGCAGGATGATATGCGATATCACAAGATGACATTTCTAATTTATCAATAACTACACTTCCTGCTGGTAATATATTATTAGATAAAGTATTTAATAATGAAGTATTTTCTAGAAGATTTAAGTTATACTTATTATTAATCGTTAAATTTTTGATGTATATATAATCTGTTATTAAATTTAAAGCATCTGGATAAGTAGTATTTAAATTAATAGTTAGATTACCAATATAAGATGGTAAAGTTAAGCATTCATAATAATCTAATGGATTTTTATTATTCCCATTAATGGTGATATTAGGAATTTCATCTAGCGAATATTGTCTTGCAAAATCAATAACTTTTTGAATGCTACTTATATCATTATCAGTTAAAATATTTTGTGAAAAATCAATAGTTAAATTAACAATTTTATTACTTCTAGTTACTTTAGCATATGGAGTTAAACTATTAATATAGTTTAAAGTTTCAGTTTCACTTCCAACTACAGATAAAGGTAAATCATTAAATGAACCATTATATTTTTTTAAAGACGTTAAAGATTCTGCGCTTAAAAGGCCATTATAACTTGCAATATCAACGGTACTTCTTTTTGGTAAATCAAAAATTGTATCTTCAGTTGGTTCATAAGTTAAAACACTTAATTTAATTGGTGTTTGAGTTAAAATTTTAAAATTTTTACCTAAACTAGCATTATCAATGATAGATAGTTCTTCAGTTTTATTATTAAGATTTATCGTTCCTTCAATTTTTTCGGTTAGGCCATCATTCGCGTCAAAAAGAATTTTTTTAGCAGGTAAAGAAGATACTACTTTTTTTAGTATTTCATTAGGATTTTGATTAGTAATATTTAATTTGACTGATTCTAATTTAGCAATTAGCAAATTATCAAAGGCATTAGTTAAAGCTTCAATATCTTCTTCATCTAAATTGTAATAAATTTCTAGAGAACCATTATTATTTGATAAAGAAGTGAATAGATTATTTAAAGTAGAAGCAGTTAAATATTTTAGCAAGTGACCATTTAGACTTAGAGATTCTAAATTAGGATAATCACTTAAAGCAATAGTGCCATAAGGTACAGATAAATTTTCGCCATTTAAATCTAATTTTTTGATAAAATCATAATTTAAAGACTCATAGGGAACATTTTTACTCTTTTCAAAATTTATTTCTAGACCATATTCATTATTGCGAGAGCCATAGTAAAGAGCAGCTTCGTCTATATTACTATCATAATTTTCGTAATTTCCCTCTATGTATAAATAATATTCTGTACACTTCCAGTAATCACCACTAGTAATTAAATCATGAGAAGTAATATTTGGGCAATAATCATCGATGGTTATATTGGTGGCGCTTTGTATTTTGTTTTTTAGATTGCGATTATCTTCTTGTAATGCTGTTATCGTTTCTTTTAATTCATTATTTTCTTCTTTTAACTTAGCTTCACTAGAAGATGAACAACTAGAGGCACTTATTAGAATAGTACCGGCTAAAAAAGAAGCAGATAAACTTCGTTTTAAATTAAATTTTTTCATTAAAAAATCCCCCTTAATAGAGAGATATTTTAGCATAAAATAGCTTTATTGTCAAATTTATAATTATCTTAAATACTAAGTGTTGTATTGTAATTGATGTGAAACGTTTATATATATAAACAAATATTATTTTAATTTTAATATTTGTTTTTTAGATAGACCAGTGTATTTCATAATAGTTTCTATTAATATGTTATCTTGAAGCATTTTTTTAGCTATTTCTATATTCCTTTTTTTAGTTGCTAGTTTAGTAGCTTTTTTTGTTGCTTCTTCTGCAGCCTCAAATTTAACATCATCTATATAGTTTTCTAATCCATGTTTGGCACTTTCTTCTAACCATTCTTTTACTACTCTGATTGAATTTTCTACGTCTCTATTATACATCTATATTCTTCCTTTTATTTTAATTTTAATATTTGCTTTTTAGATAAACCAGTGTATTTCATAATAGTTTCTATTAATATGTTATCTTGAAGCATTTTTTTAGCTATAGACATCTTTTCTTCTTCGGCTGTTTCAAATTTAACATCTTCTATATAGTTTTCTAACCCATGTTTGGCACTTTCCTCTAACCATTCTTTTACTACTCTTATTGAATTTTCCATATTTTTATCTCCTTTTCCAATATCCTCTAATTCTTCTATACTCTCAGCATTAATCATTCTTAACCATCTGATAAATCTTTTTTCTTTATTTTTCTTTTTTGGTAATATATCATATCTTACTAAATATAACTCTAAGTCTCCTTCATCTATTACTTTCTCAGTTATTTCTTCTCTAAAACTATAACTATTTACTACTTGATTATTTATTCTTCTAAAGTTTCCTTTCATAAAACTTATTCCAATTACTTTTTTTATCTTTTCATAGTTCTTTTCACCAGGTTTTATTTGTTCTAAACTTAACTTATTTAAATAAGTTAAACTCTTTTTATATTCTCTTTTAGAAAAGTTATTTTTATACATCTCTAAAGATATTATATAACCATTATCTAAAGTTACGACAATATCACCAAAGAAGGCTTTTACTTTTTCTTTATTAGGCAACATATAATCTTGAACTTTAATATTAGTTAAAGTTGCTTTATAATTTAATCCTACATATTCTAAAAATGAATTAATTAAATCTTGTAATAAATATTCATGAGAAAAAACATATTTAAATGTTAAATCATCTCTTAAGGTTTTAAATTTCATGGTACTTTCCCCCTTAAGCCCATTGTAAACCTAAAAGTGGGTTCAGTTCAAGAAAAACCGTTCGACAAATTCCGACATTTAATTTATTTATAATTTTAATATATTATACAATATATTTTTTGGTCAAGTATTTTTTTATAAAAAAAGGAATAAATTTTAATAGTTATTCCTTTAGTTTATAAGTTAAACTTTATGTACAATGTTATAATGCTTAAAAAATGTTTTCTAATCCATACTTTGTCACTTGACTATGTATGGATTAGTATTACTTCCCTTTGTTTGTCCTGGATTTGGAACTGTGAACTTTGTATCAGCCTTCAGATTTATTACTGGGTGCACACCAAATAGGCTACCTACACCTGTACTATTGATGCTGCCATTTATATCTACATAACATACGACAGCAGCGCTGCCGCTAAAGCGATATGAAGACATTGTCCAATAATTTTGATTTGTATACAACCAATATTCTGTGTTATTTTGTCCTCCATATCCTCCAGCATATAGTACTTCATCCATCGTTATTAAGCCCACTGGATTTGTTAATTTATTATTTCCTTCTATTTTCTTTCCACCAAATATTATTCCTTCAGCATTTGAGCCTGTAAATAAATCATATGTTCTTGAATCATCATCTCCACATTTTAATGTTGGCTCTTGTCCCGTTGTATCCCAACCTGAAGCTCCTGTTTTCCATACTCTATGTGCTCCAGCATAGGCTGTCTGTTGGTTTCCATATCCATTACCTATATATCCGTTATTATGGGTTTTATCTATTCGCCTATCATTACAAAAGCCTGTTTCTATATCTATTTTATTACTTAATGTACTTAATTTTGTTTTTTCTCTATACCATTTATCTATTTCTGTTTTTATATCACTATCTATATTATTCGCATGAGCTGGTTTATTTGTTCCATTTCTATATGAGTCAGTTATTCCTAAACTTCCTTCTGATGAAGCGCTTCCATCGCTCTTCGTCCCATACATATATCCTACATATTTATTATCATTATAATACGTATTATAAGCACTAGTACCTATTTGAGTTATATCTGTATTTATTGCAGAATATGTATTTACTCCAGAAGTTGTTGTTCCTGCATATATTAATCTTATTGTTCCATTGCCATTTATTCGAATTATTCTCCACCATATATCTTTGTTATCAGTTGTTTGGCCGAATTTTATCCAATTATTATTTATTGTCCCTCTATACACATAACTTGTTCCATAATCATCTTCAGCTTCAAATATTCCATTTTGCTTCATATTATTAACAGTATTATTACTATAACATTTATCAAGAGAACTGTCACAACTTGGACCTGTTATTGTATTTATTTGCTGGCCTGTTGACTGACCTATTATTTCTTTATTAAGCAATTGAATTTTATTAAACCATACATAACATTTATCATTTTTGTTTAGGGTTGTAAATACAAAGTTATTGTCTATGTTGGTTAAGACATTTTTTAATTTTTGTGTTCCTCGCATACAATAACTTTTTTCTGTGTCTAGTTCATATTCACTGGCAGGGGCATTTTATTTATTGGTGTTTCTTGGCCATCACTTTCAACTGTAAACATAGCTATACTATTTGTTTCTTGTTTTGCTATATTATCTATTTTTAATTTATATTCTTTTTCATTGTTATTAAAAACTATAATACTTAATAGTATTACTAAAACAGATAGACTAAGTGCTATCAAAGACTTTTTAAATTTAAATTCCATGTTTTCTCCTCTTATTCTTTGTCTATTATAACTTATATGCTCTAACTTTTCATTATAATCGACAAAACATAGCAAAACTTATTATATTTTTCTATGTTATATTTCTAATATACAATATTATTAATATTTTTTCAAGTATTTTTTTAAATATTTAAGTATATAAAAAAATCCAGTTTTTGCTGGATTATTCTTGATTGTAAGAAAGTAATTCTTTAAATTCTTCTTCGGTTAGAGATGTTAAGTTTTCAGTATTTGTATTACCTTCAATAATATTATCACTTAGAATTTTCTTTTTTTCTTGTAATTCTAATATTCTTTCTTCGATTGTTCCTTTGGTTATTAATCTATTTACAATAACTTTTTTAGTTTGACCAATTCTATGGGTTCTATCTGTTGCTTGATTTTCTGCTTGAGGGTTCCACCAAATATCTAAATGAATTACTATATCCGCACTAGTAAGATTAAGACCTGTTCCTCCGGATTTTAAAGTTATTAAGAAACAACTTGTATTATCACTATTGAATTTATCTACTAATAAAACTCTTTGGGAACCTTTAACTGAACCATCTATGGAATAGTAACTTATGTTATGTTTTTCAAATTCTATTTTTACTAAGTCTAATATTCTTTTAAAACTAGAAAATATTAATATTTTATGTTTTTCTTTGATATAATCGGCGACTATTTCTACTAGTTTAGTTATTTTAATAGCTTCATTATTATAATTTTCATATAATACTTGAGGCGCTATACAAATTTCTCTTAATTTAGTTAAAAGAGTTAAAACTTTAAATCGAGCTTTTTGATATCCTTCTTGTTCAATTATTTCATTTATTTCTTTTTCTGTTTCTTTTAGAACACTTAAATATAATTTCTTTTGATTATCGGGTAGTTCTAAATATATATTATTTTCTATTTTATCTGGTAAGTCTTTTATTACATCACTTTTTTTACGTCTTAATATAAAGGGTTTTATTTGATTATTAAGTTTAGCTAATCTTTCTAAATCTTCTTTTTTAATATCACTGATATGATATTTTTCTCTAAATTTTTGCACACTGTTTAAGTAACCAGGCATTAAAAAGTCAAAGATACTCCAAAGTTCGGTAATTGAATTTTCTAAAGGGGTACCAGTTAACGCGATTTTAGTTTTACTATTTAATTCTTTTAGGGATTTAGTAATACCTGCTTGATAATTTTTAATATATTGAGCTTCATCAATAACACAAACTTCAAAATTTATTTCTTTATAATATTCTAAATCATTTCTTAATAAACCATAAGAAGTTATATAAATATTAATATCCTCTTTTAGAGTATTTAATCTTTTAGTTTTATTATCACTGATAGTTTTATATTTTAATTCAGAACCAAATTTATCAAATTCTTTTTTCCAGTTATAAACTAAAGAAGTAGGGCATACGATTAAAATTTTGGCATCTTTTGTGCTTTTTAAAACTTCTTTAATAAAATAAATTGTTTGAATACTTTTACCTAAACCCATTTCATCGGCAAGTATTCCACCTAAATCACATTTATAAATAGTATATAACCATTTAATACCTAATTTTTGATAATCTCTTAATATTTCATTATCTTTTTTAGAAAATTTAAGAGATATATTTTGATAAGTTTTAAAGTTGTTAATAAACTCATTAAATACATTGTTGGTAGTTATATCTTTATAAACATTATTTTTTAAAGAATCAATATATAAAGCTTTATATTTAGGTATTTCAATATTAGTAGTTAAATTATTATAATTTATTTCTAAATCATCAATTAAAGAATTTAAATCTTGTAATTCCGTATTATCTTCTAAGTTTATTAAATCACCATTTTTTAGTTTATGATAAGTTTTTTTACTTTTTAGAGAATTAAAGATATCTTTTAATTCATTCATATCAATATTATCAATATTAAAATTAAAAGACATAATTCCTGATGTACCTATACTAAAATCTTTACTTATATTACTTTTTTTAATTAAATTAGTATTATTTATTTTTTTACTAGTATAGATAGTATATTTTTGAGATAAAAAAGTAAGACCATTTTCTAGAAAATTACCTAATTCATCAATATCTTCAATAATTAATTTATCTTTCGTCGGAATAAAATGATAGTTAACTAAATCTTTTAATATTTCTTCTTCATAATTATAATCACGAATTATATCTTGGGTGTTAGTTAATAAATTTATTTTTTGATTACCATATGATATTTCTGCTTTACAAGTTAATATATTATCAAAATCAAAATATAATTCACAGGTTGGTTTAATGGTTAAATCAATATTAGTTATCGACTCAGATAATTCTAGTTTATCTTTAATATCACCTAAAATACTGTGATTAAATTTATCAAAGTCTTCTTTTTTAAAGATTAATGTGTCCATATCTCTTTTATATAATTCTAATATTAAACGGCGATATTTTTCAGGAATAACATATATAATATTATTATTATAAATATATTTTAAATTTTGAGTTAAAATAGTTAATTCTTTGATATTATTAAGTTTTAATTCATAATCATTATCTTTATTTAAGTTTAATTTAAAAGTCGTTGGTAAATCACTCATAATATCTTTTACTTGTTCACCATTAATTTTTAATTTATTAAGAGGAATGTTTTCAATTAAATATTGAAAATCACGGTCATGAAGAGTAAATACATCACTTCCAGCATAGTTTTTGGTTTCAATACTAAATAAATATTCAATTATTTTAGCATCGGAAGCATCAAAATAATACTTATTTTTATTGTAAGTAAATTTAGTACCAAAAATGTAATCTCCTCCATTAGTGTAAGCTTTAATAAAATTTTCGAGTTTATTTTTCGTATTTAAAACATAAAGTTTAGATGTTCCAAGACTTAGACGATAATTAATCATATTATCATAAAATATAATATTTAGTTCAACATTCATTTTTTCTTTGATATTTATATTAGTTGAGGGTTTATAAAATAAATCTAATATTTCTGATGTTTCTTTATATAAATCTCGGATTTCATAACGATAAAACAAATTTCGATAATAAAGTAGGCAGGCGGCTAGATGTTTACAAGTATGATAATTATTATATTGGGGACAAGTACATGTTCCTTTATAAATTTCAAAGCCATTACTTTCAATTGTAACATCATATATTTTAGAACTATTTGATGAGTCAACATAAAAAAGATGAACAAAGTGGTTTTGCTCTTGATAAGTTCTAATATAGTCTATATAACTTGGTGGGTACACTCTTCCTTTATATAAAGAATCAGTGCCAATTACTTTATTTAAATAATTATAATAATACATTTATCCTCTTTATTTTAAGAAAATAATTAAAGAGATAACAAAGAAAAGAATTCCTAAAACGAAAGTTAGACGACTAATAAATAATTCAAAGCCTCTTTCTTTCATGTTTTGAAATAATACTTCATTCCCACCTGAAATTATTTGACCACCATCACTCGCTTTATTACTTTGAAGTAATACAACGGCAATTATTAAAACTGATATTATTAATAAAATTGTTTCTAACATATATAATCATTCCTTTTTTTATTTGTGTTCTTATTATAGCATAAAATTTATAAGATGTACATTATTTTTTTTGGTGGGTGTTAACAAGAGATAATTATAAAGGCTTTTTCTTTATTTTATCATAGGGTCTTGGATATTCTTGGGGGGTCTTTTTTTCTTTTTGGATAGTTATTAAAGTACGAGCACTATGTTCAATTGGGAGATTAAATTCTTTTATGGCTATTATACTCCCAAATAATTTAGTTAAAGTACTTTTGGTTTCTTCTATTTCATTATTTAATTTGCCTTTCATCGCGATAAATACTCCATTTATTTTAAGATAGGGAAGAGATAATTCCGTTAAAATGCGAAGAGGAGCAACTGCACGTGAGGTTATAACATCAAAATATTCAATATATTTAACATCAAGATTTTCGGCTCGAGAGTTAATAGTAGTAATGTTTTTTAGATTTAATTTAGTTATAACCGTATTTAAAAATGTTATCTTTTTATGATTAGAATCTAATAAAGTAATATCAAGATTAGGATATACTATTTTTAGGACAAGTCCAGGGAAGCCGGCACCAGTTCCAATATCTAGAAGTTTTAGGTCTTTGGTTAAATCTAGGCTTTTACTTAAAGTTAAAGAGTCATAAAAATGTTTTAAATATATATCTTCATCTTTAGTTATGGCGGTTAAATTAAATTTTTGGTTATATTCTTTAAGTAAATTTTTATAAGTTTTTAAATTGTTTAATTGTTCTTCGGTTAAATTAATATTTAGTTTAGATAATTCTTTAATAAATTCATTAATAGACATAATGCACCTCAATTTAATTGTATCATATTAATACTTTTTAGAAAAGATGTTTGCAAAAAGTTAAAGATATGGTATAATGTATAGAGATGAGGGAGACTTCATATAATAAAAAAGGGAAGGCTTAATTCTTCAATGTTGAGCACTTACTATGTTTTTGGTTAGCACTTAATCTACTGAATGTAAATTGAGTGCATTTTTCTTATTATAGATTACTATATTACTAAAGTAAAAAGTAAGGCTATGAGTAAGAAGATAATTATAATAA